>CAZQLP010000058.1:0-9614 GCA_964594225.1 uncultured Methanomassiliicoccales archaeon | reverse complement strand
GAATTTGACCGGGAAACACAGCCGCTGTTTGCAGGGGTGATGGTAACCCAAACAGACGCAAGAAAGCCTCTTTGGAAACCTCCCTCAACGACCACATTCCCGGTCACATCTTCCCATGAGTCCCTGAGCAGGGAGTTCATACCCACGGGTCAAGAATCTGACCGGTGAGATTCCATGGACGACAGATGCGAGAAACTCAATTCAGGACGGTCAGATGCCACCACCTTCACATCCCATTTCGTTATCGATTGGTGGACGGTATGTAGCTTCGCTCTCCATGATTGTTTAAATGCAAGAGTATTTCAATGATTCGCTTAATCCTAATAGGGAATTCAATGGGAGTGAAGATCGAGATCAACCCGGTTGAGGGGATTCGCAAGTTTCCAGCCTTCCCCTTGGTCCTGGCGGCCGTGGGGGGTGAGGAGCACAATGTCATTACTCTCGGCCTAGTGCATGTTTTCTCATTCAGGCCCACCATTATTGGTGTGGGCATAGCGCCTTACCGCTACAGCCACGAGCTCTTCCACTGCTCATCCGATTTCACCATAAATATCCCCACGAAAGATTTGGTGGAGGAGGCCATATTCTGCGGAACAAGCTCGGGTAGGGACGTGGACAAGTTCCTGGAGTCAGGTCTGACCGTGAAGAAGGGGGAGAAGGTGGATTCTCCGGTAATAACCGAGTGTCCAGTGGTCTTCGAGTGCATCAAGAAGGATGCCATCGAGATCGGCGACCACACATGGTTCTTCGGAGAGGTCGTTCATGCAGAAGTGGACGAGGAATTCGACCGCGAGAAGCTTCTCATGTACTGGGGAGGGGACTTCAGGACCGTGGGCGATGTCATCAGGAGGATATGATGAGGTTTGAGCCCCTTGGTCTCGAAGAATGGTTCAGGCACTGGAGGGGAGTGGGCACCAATCTTGACATTAGCGGGGCACCCACTCCATATGGCGAGTTCTCCCCGGACGTAGAGGAGGGACAGGACCCGATCGAACTGGAGGAGAGGCTGGTGGAGGAACTCTCATCCCTCTACAGGGTTGAGAGGGAGAGGATCGCGTTGACCTTCGGCGCCCAGAATGCCAATGCCCTGGCGCTTCTAACCCAACTCTCATCCACCGACACGATCGCGATGGAGAACCCCATATACGAACCCATGAGGGCGGTGGCCGAGAGGATATGCCGGGTGGCAGTGCTCCCGCGGATCAGGGAGAATGATTTCGTTCCCGATTTGGAAGTCCTCGATCGACTCCTTGTCTCCGGTTCCCGTTTGGTGATGATCACCAATCTGCACAACCCCACGGCCGCGATGCTGGGTGACGAAGATCTGTCGGCCATCGCCGATATCGTTGAGGACAGGGGAGCCCTTCTCCTCTGCGATGAGATCTATAGGGAGATGAGCTACTCCTCCCCCCCAGAATCGGTCCATTGGTTCCAGGATGTCGGCATCTCCACCAACGGGATGACGAAGCTTTACGGGCTCGGGGACCTGAGGGTGGGGTGGCTGATCGGACCTCCCGATGTAGCGAGATCCGTGGAGTTGGCCAGGCTGGCCACTGCCTCCCATCTTCCCTCTCATTCGCTGGCGATCACCATCGCCGCCCTTGAGCAAAGGGACTGGTTCAGGGAGAGAATGCTCGCCCTGGCGGAGGAGAACCTGAATGTGCTGAAGGAGTGGTCTGAACGGGAGGAGAGGGTGGACTTCGCCTGGCCAGAGGGCGCCCTGATGTTCCTCCTCTCGCTACCAGGGGAGATCGATGACATGGAGTTCAGCGAGTTACTGCTGGAGAGGTTCGACACCGCGGTCTGCCCCGGCAGGTACTTCGGTATCCCTGGTCAGGTGAGAGTGACCCTCAGCTGTCCCCCTTCGGAACTCAGGAGGGGGCTCGAGAACATCTCTTCTGCCCTGGATCACCTCTCGTAGGGCCTCTCAGCCCCCTGGTAGGAGCCCAGCACCTTGACGAATGCCGCCCTTCTCACCAGGTCTGCCAGCGCGGAGCTGATCTTCTCTTCGTTGGAGTGTCCCTCGATGTCCACGAAGAAAACGTACTCCCAGAACCGGTCCCTCCTTGGACGGGACTCCAGTTTGGTCATGTTGACGCCCCGCTCGGCGAACGCCCCCAGGCAGTGATGCAGGGCCCCAGGGAGATTCTTCGTGGCGAAGATGAGGGAGGTCTTGTCACCCTCATTGAGGAAAGAGACCCTCCTCTCGATCACGAAGAAACGGGTATAGTTGCGGTCACTATCCTGGATACCCTCCTTCAGCACCTCCATTTCGTAGGCGGATGCGGCCCTGATGCTCGCGATGGCCGCTTCCTCTCCCACGCCTCTGTCCCTGACCTGCTTCACGGCACCGGCGGTGTCGTAGGCGGGGATTCTCTCCCAACCCGGATGCTTCTCAAGGAAGGACCTGCATTGGGCCAGGGCCTGAGGGTGACTGTACACCCTCTTGACGGTATCCAGGGATGATCCGGGATGGGCTATCAGACAGTGCACCACCTGGATGATCTCCTCTCCCACCACCGTGAGGTCGTTCTCAAGCAGGAGTGCGTTCACCTGGCTCACGCTTCCCTCCAGGGTGTTCTCCACGGGGACCATGCCGCTGTCAACCTCTCCCCTGGCAACCTTGCTGAAGACCTCGCTGAATTTGGCGCAGGGAACCGACTCCACCCCGTTGCCGTAGTATCGGTAGACCGCGTCCTCGCTGAACGCACCGCGCAGACCCTGGAATGCCACCCTACTCTTTCCCTCTTTCATTCTGATCACCGAAGAACTCCGAATGAATGGCCAGCGTCGTGGCTCTGATGTCCTCATTATTGATGATGAAGCAGTATGCCACCATGGAGGCACCAGCGGATATCATGTTGATGTTGATACCTCTCTCCGCCACCACGTTGCACACCCTTGCGGCAACTCCTTGACTGTACCCTATCCCCTCTCCCACAACGCAGATCAGGGCCAGATCCTCGATTATCTCGAAGCGATCCAGCACCCCCTTAGCCGCCCTGGAGAGCGGCCCCCTAACGATCTCGGCATCCCTGCCGCTGATGAGCAGGGAGACGCATGTCTGGGACGTCGCCGCGGAGTAAATGTTGATCTGCAGGTCTCTCAGTATGCCCGAGAGCTCGGCCATGACCCCATATCGGGCGCCTAACCCGGCCCCGTATGCCTTGATGATCACCATCTCCTCCATGCAGGATATGCTCTTGATCGTATTCGGTATATGATCCGCGGAGTCGTGGATGATGGTGCCCTTGGCGTCCGGCCTGTAAACGTTCATCAGCCTGATCTTGATCCCGGCCTGCCTGGCGGGCTCGACGGTCCTAGGGTGAATGACCCTGGCACCGAAGTATGAGAGCTCGGCCGCCTCTTCGTACGACAGCTCATCAATGGCAACAGCCTCCGGCACCACCTCGGGGTCGACGCTCATGAACCCGTCCACGTCCTTCCAGATCTCCACAGCATCCGCATCGATGGTATTGGCGATGATGCTGGCGCTGTAGTCCGTGCCGTTGCGGCCGAAGACGGTGATGTGTCCTTCCTCGGTTATCCCGTAGAAACCGGTTATAACCGGCACCTCGCTCCTCTCCAGCATCTCCTGTATCCTGGAGCGAATGTTCTCTCGGGTGAGATCCATCCTCGCACTGGCCGAACCGTAGTTGCTGTCCGATATGATTCCTATCTCGTCCGCCATCAAGGGTACAGCGTTGACCCCCATGTCTCGGAGCATGGCCGCCACCAATATCACCGAGAAGCGCTCCCCGAAGCTCTGGACCAGGTCCTTGGTCCTGGGGGTGAGCTCTTCCAGGTAGCAGATCCCGTACAGGATCCTCTCCAGTTTGACCAGCCACTCCATCAGATCGGATACGGTCTGTTGTTTGGTCTCCATCGAGGTGGCTATATCCCTCAGCAGGGATACATGGGTGTCCTTCATATGTCGCACGAAGTCCTGGACCTCCTGCTCCGTGCGAACATCCGAGATGAATTCCAATAACCTGTCGGTCACGGACTGGACGGCACTGATCACGACCACCTTGGGCTTGGGGTCGTTGGTGATGATCTCACCGACCCTGAGCATGGACTCGCCGTCCTTCAGTGACGACCCGCCGAATTTCATGACCTTCATCTGCCTCTTATCCTCCTGAGGATCTCTCTTGGGTTCTCGATCACGGCCCTCTCCACCTCGCTCTCGGGCAGACCGGCGCCCCTGGCGACCTGCCTTGCTTCCTCCTCCGTGATCAGGTCGGAATCGCTGTGGGCATCGGTGTTGACCACCATGATGGCGTTGTACTTCCGCGCTAGGGCCGCCACGTGGCCATTGGCCAGGCAGTGCCCCTTCCTGGCAGATAGCTCCAAAATGATCCCGTTCTCACGGGCCAGCTCCACCTCCTCCGTGGAGATCAATCCCGGGTGGGCCAGTACATCGACCTCTGGATTGCTGACAGCGGCGAGATTGGTCCCCGGTTCCGTGGGTTCGGCCAGCGATTCCCCATGGACCACGATAAGCTCGGCACCTAGTCTCCTTGCCATTGAGATCATCTCGTCCATTCTATCCACCGGCACGTGGGTGATCTCCACCCCCAGCACCGTCTCGATCTCCCATGACTGGGTCAGCTGACAGTCCCTGGCGGTCTCCTCGATCACCCTGTTGATGGTTGACATGGAGACGTGGTCCGTGAATGCTATCGCGCGCATCCCCATGACGTCGGCCTTTCTCGCCAGCTCGATGGGCAGGACCTCCCCGTCACTCAGCAGGGTGTGGGTGTGAAGATCTATTCTGTTCCTCATTTCATTCTCTCCGAGAGCTTCTCGTAGACCTTCTCCAGGGGGACGTCCTTTCCCTCCAGGAGCACGAGGAGATGATATAGCAGGTCGGCCGTCTCCCATGCCATCTCCTCCTGGTCTCCGCCCTTGGCGGCGATGGCCAATTCCCCGGCCTCCTCCACCACCTTCTTCAGCATCTTGTCCTCGTCCTGCAATAGCTTGCATGTGTAGCTGCCCTCCACCGGGTTAATCTTCCTGTCGGCGATGACCCTCTTCAGCTCCGGTATGATGGCCGCGGTCTCCTTGATGTCCCCGTACAGCGCCTCGAAGAAGCACGACGGTTCTCCGGTGTGGCACGCCCACCCGGTCTGCTTCACCCTGACGAGCAAGGTATCCCCGTCGCAATCGAGTTGGATGGAGGCTATCTCCTGTATGTTGCCGGATGTCTCACCCTTCATCCACAGCTTCTTTCTCGACCTGGACCAGAAGTGCGTCCTCCCCTTTTCCAGCATGAGGTCGAAGGCCTCTTGGTTGGTGTAGGCGTGCATCAGCACCTCATTGGTGTACTTGTCCTGAACGATCACGGGTATCAGCCCCTTCTCGTCGAACTTGAGCATGCTCATGGCCTCACCCTCACTCCCCTATCCCTCAGGTATTCCTTAACCTCGCCGACGGTGTGGGTGTCATAGTGAAAGATGGACGCCGCCAGCGCTGCATCGGCGTTGGTCATCGTCAGTACCTCGTGGATGTGCTCGATACTGCCGCATCCCCCGGAGGCTATTACGGGGATCCGAACTTCGTCCGTCACAGCGGCGGTCAGCTCGATGTCGTAGCCGTCCTGGGTACCATCCGTATCCATGGAGGTGAGCAGTATTTCCCCCGCGCCCAGGTCCTCCACCCTTCCGGCCCACTCGATGGCGTCGATCTCGGTGCGCCTGGTGCCCCCATGGGTCCAGATTTTCCACGAGTCCCCCTCGCGCTTGGCGTCTATGGCGATCACGACGCACTGGCTTCCGAAGTCCTCCGCGCACACGGGGATGACATCCGGATTGGCGACGGCGAATGAGTTGATGGACACCTTGTCCGCTCCGGCGTTCAGGGCGTCCCTCATGTCCTCCTTGCTCCTTATCCCCCCTCCAACGGCCAGGGGGACGAACAACCTCTCCGCCGTTCGCTCGACCACGTTCAGCATGGTCCCCCTCTTCTCGAGCGAAGCTGACACATCTAGGAACACGATCTCGTCGGCACCCTGTCTCTCGTACTCCACCGCCCTCTCGGGCGGATCGCCCACTCCCACGAGGTTCTTGAATTTGATTCCCTTGACCACCCTGCCGTCCTTCACGTCCAAGCAGGGTATGATCCTCTTGGTGAGCATCTCAGCCCCTCCTGACATCAGGGGAGGACTTGGTGCTCAGCAGCTCCTCCCTGGGCGTCAGGGCCTTTCTGAGGGCCAATCCCAATGCCTTGAAGGTGGCCTCTACCACGTGGTGGTCGTCGTATCCTCTCATGTGAATCGTGTGGATCGTGATCCCCGAGGACATGGCGAGGCTCCTGAAGAAGTGCATGTATATTGGGTCGGGGCATTCAAGGTCCACGTAAGGGCGATCTATGAGATCGATCGCCACGGTCACCAGGGCGTCGTCCATCGGCACCACGGCGTGGGCCACTCTCTCGATGGGCACGTCGCCCATGGCCTCTTTCAGCCCCATTCCCAGGACCATCGCCACATCCTCAACGAGATGGTGATAGTTGTCCCCCGCGGCCCTCAGTTCCAGATTGATCGAGGCGTACTTGGTCAGGGTCTCCAGCATGTGCTGGAGGAACTGATCCTGACACTGGATGTCAGCGCTTCCCTTTCCGTCCAGTTCGATGGACAATGCTACTTCCGTTTCCCTGGTTTTCCTACTTATTTCGGATTTCCTCATGATTTCTCCCCCCACAGCTGATTGGGGTCAAGCCTTCCCGTGTAGATGGCCACGCCGATGACGACAGCATCGGCCCCCATCCTCCTCAGGGATTCTATGTCCTCCATGCTGGATATCCCACCGGATGCTATCACCGGACAGGGACACGCACGGATGAAGGACCTCATCGCCTCCGCTGCGATTCCTTGGGCCCTGCCCTCCACGTCCACGTTGGTGTGCAGCACTCCCGCGAGCGGCAGGTCTTTGATCCTCCTGAACATTTCCTCCATGGAGATGCCGGATGACTCCTGCCATCCCCTGATCTGGATGGTTCCATTCTTCACGTCCAGGGCCAGGACCATCCTGCCCGGGTGTGTCCGGGAAACACCATCCAGCCATTTGGGCTCCCCGATCGCCCTGGTGCCGACCACCACGGATGACGCTCCCGTCTCCAGCAGCTCTTCGACCAGTTCCTCGGTCCTTATTCCCCCGCCGACCTGAACGGGAACGGACACCTGTCGGATGACATCCATGATGACGTCCAGGTTGCTCCCTCTACCCATGGCAGAGTCCAGATCCACCAGGTGAATGCCGGGGGCCCCCAGCGATTCCCATTTGAGGGCCATGTTCACTGGATCCGGCAGCACCACCTTCTCGGTGCCCGGCACCCCGCCTACCAGCTGGACCACCTTTCCGTCCATCATGTCGACCGCGGGAAGTATCCTCACAGACAGGCCTCCGCGAATTCCACGAAGTTGCGCAGGAACCTGAGCCCCGAGGTGCTGCTCTTCTCAGGGTGGAATTGGGTTCCAACAACATTTCTTTTTCTGAAGGTTGACGGGAACCTAGTTTGGTAATCCGTCCACCCGACAGTGATTTCCTCATCCGGGCTGCCATAAAACGAGTGCGCGAAGTAGAAGTACCTGGAGTCTATGGATTCGAACAGGGTATCCTCGGAGTCAACGCTGTTCCAGCCCATGTGGGGTATCTTCTCCGCCTGGAGTCTGATCACCCTTCCCTTGAGGTAACCGAGCCCCCGCGAGCCGCCCTCGTCACTGCTCTCTAGCAGTATCTGGGCCCCGATGCATATCCCCAGGCAGGGGACCCCGTTCTCCAGCCTCTCGACGATCCTTTCCCTGAACGGCAGCAGCTTCTTCATGGCCCTGGTGAACGCCCCTACCCCAGGGAAGACGATGCACTCGGCCTCCATGAGCTCGGACATGTCCCTGATGATGAGGGGTTGTGCCCCACAGAGCTCCAGCGCCTTCCTGATCGAGTGGAGGTTACCTACACCGTAGTCAGCTATCGATATCGTCACTGGCATTCGGTCAGCACCTCCTCTATCCTCTCCACGAGCAGCTGGTTCAATTCCCTGGTGCCGATGGTGGTACGGACGCAGTCCTCCAGCATCCTCTTGGAACCGAAGTCCCGGACCAGGATCCCCCTATCCGCCAGGGCGGAGACAAGCTGATTCGATGGTATTGGCGAGCGGGCGAGCATGAAGTTGGTCTCAGACGGAAAGACCTTGAACCCCAGGCGCTCCAGGTCGGCGGCCAGCCTCGGCCTCTCCTGGTTCACTATGCTGATGATCCTGTCCACGTAGTCCCTCTCTCTGAGGGCGGCTATGGCCATTCTCTCGCTCACCCTGTTCAGTGAGTAAGGTATCTTGGCCCTGTTCATGATGTCAGTCATCCCATCGCCGGCGATGAGGTACCCGACCCTTATCCCGGCCATGCCGTATGCCTTGGAGAACGTCCTCGTGACTATGAGGTTATCGTACCTACTGGTCAAGGGGATGAGGGAGTTGGAAGTGAACTCACCGTACGCCTCGTCCACGACCACAGGTCCATCCCACCCAGAGATCATCCTCTCCATCATGCTCGGATCGAATGAGTTGGCCGTGGGGTTGTTGGGGTTGCATATCAGCAGCATCTTGCCCTCTGCGTTCAGGATGTCGTCGGGGATCAATTGGAAGTCAGGGGTGAGGTCCACCTCCCTCACCGCGCCGCCGTTCACCCTGATGAACCAGGAGTGGAGCGAGTACGAAGGGTAGGTGGTGACCACTACTTCCCCCCATTCCAGGAATGACTTGAATATGATGTCCAGGACCTCGTCGGACCCGTTGCCCACGATGACCATCTCTGGGGTGACATCGTAGAAGGAAGCGAGCTCAGCCCTGAGCGCGTCGGAGTACGGTTTGGGATACTGGTTGACGTCCATGCCCTCGCATTCATCCAGGACCTTCTTGACAACCGGGTTGGGCCCCAGGACGTTGACGCTGGTATCCATCCTTACCACGTCGCTGTATCTCGGGTCGTAGTACCGCCTGATATCCTTGAGGGTCGACCTCATCCATCTCTCGGGTATCATATCACCTCTACGGCACCATGCGGTCAATGGGAACGATCAGGATGCCTGAGGCCCCAAGCTTCTTCAGCCTCGTGACCGACTCGTACACCTTGTCCTTGTCCACCACCACGTGGATGGCCAAGCAGTCATCCCTGCCCATGATGTTCATGACGGTGGGGCCAGCGATCCCTGGCAGGAAGGACCTGACCTCGTCAAGCGCCACCTTCGGAACGTCAGCCATCAGGTACTTCTTGTCCTCGGCGTCCGTCACGCTCTTGACGGCCTCGGTGAGCTCGTGGATCTCCTCACTCTTCTCCACGAGGCTCTCTCTGTTCGCGATCACGACGGCCCACGATTCCAGAATGGTGACGATCTCCCTCAGCCTGTTGCCCTTGAGGGTGGAACCGCTGCTCACCAAGTCAACGATGATATCGGCCACCCCGATGCGGGGGGTGACTTCCGCCGCTCCCGAGACGGTGGTAATGTCCACCTCCTTCCCCTTGGACTCGAAGTACTGCCTCGTGGCGTTGGGGAATGAGGTCGCAACCTTGGCTCCGACCGGGATGTCGTCCACCTCCTCTATACCGGAGTCCTCCGGCG
>CAZQLP010000057.1:0-9642 GCA_964594225.1 uncultured Methanomassiliicoccales archaeon | reverse complement strand
CCGGGTACTCCTTCACCCTGACGTTCCTCTTCCCGATGCGAACCATCCTCTCCATGATCGTGTTGAGGACCGGGCGGCTGGCGATGACCGCGAGGAAATCTCCTCCAGGATGATCTCCCAGCCTCCTCACCGCATAGATGACGGCCCGAACGGTTCTGAGATTAGGTTCCCTCCCTCCCTGCATGATCTTGTATATCGTGCTCTGTGATATCCCCGTCTTGGAGCAGAATTCATGCGTGCTCATCTCCAGGTCCTCGTCCAGAACCCTGCGCAACGAGTCGCGGAACCCCCCTGGTCCACGGAGGATTCCCGCGATCAGCTCATCTACCATCGACATCTTCAATCTCCCTTTGCCAATTTGGCCGCGTTGATGCCGGCGATGCAGCCCTCGCCCACGGCCTTGGCAAGCTGCCACGGCTGCCCCGTCACATCCCCGCAGGCGAACACCCCCTCCACTTCGGTCATGCACTCTGAATCGACCTTGATCATGCCCGACGGGTCAGATATAATATCGATATCCAGGGCCAGTTCCATGGAGCTCTTGGCCCCCAGCTCTATGAACACGCCGTTCAATTCTATTTGCGTGCCGTTCTCAAGCTCCAGGCCGGTGACGATCTGCTCCCCGAATATCCTCTTCACCTTCCCGGGGTGTATGAGCTCGATCCCACTCTTGTCCACCCTGTCCAGCAGGGGCTTGGCCGCCTGGAGGTCTCCGGTGATCCAGTATACTTTGGAGGCGTAGTTCTCCATGAGCAGGGCAGAGAAGGCCGCCTCGCTCTCATCGCCCACCACGGCGACCGTCTTGCCCTTGAAGAAGTTGCAGTCACACTGGGCACAGTAGCTCACCCCCCTTCCGTAGAAATCCTTCTCCCCCTCAACACCCAGCTTCGCCCTGGAAATGCCGGAGGCGAGGATGAGCGTCTTCGTCATCACCTCCGTGTCGTGATCTGTCAGCAACCTGAATCCGGTCTCCATCTTTTCCAGCTTGACGACGTCCTCCCTCAGCACCTCGACACCGAACTCCTCTGCCTGATTGACCCCGGTATCGACCAGTTCATCACCATTGATCAACCTGATGCCAAAATAGTTCTCGACCTCGTGACCATAGATGGCACTCTTCTCTGGATGTCCGACCACGATGGTCCTTGCCTTCTTCCGCGACGAGTGTATGGCCGCCTGTAAGCCGGCTGGTCCGCATCCTACAATGGTGACGTCTGCCTGCAAATGCTCCCTCCTGGTCCTATTGTCTTAGGTCGCACTTAGAGATTTCGAGACTTTGCCGATAAAAAATGGAAGTGAACTTGAGGTGCTCTGCGGCGTCAGGACCCGTTATAGAGCATTCCTTCATTGGGGGGCATCACAGGTAGGTGTCTAGCCTCGCCTTCAGCTGCTCCTTGGGATAGGCACCCACGATCTGGTCAATCATCTGCCCGTCCTTGAAGATTAGAAGGGTGGGGATGGCGTAGATGTTGAAGCTCTGGGCGATGCCCTGGTTCTCGTCAGTGTTGAGCTTTCCGAACGCGATTTGCCCCTTCATCTCCTGGGACAGCTCCTTGATGATGGGCGAGATTATCCTGCAGGGGCCACACCACTCGGCCCAGCAGTCCACCGCGACCACGGGGTACTTGCCCACGAACTCATTGAAAGCTTGGCCACCGACATTCACGGGACCATCAGGCCAGCCGTTGACTTGGGAGGTCTTGGTCAGGATATCTTCCATCATCTTCTTCTTGATCTTCTCTACCTCATCCATAGGGGAACACTCCATCGGTTGTGCGATTGGATTGGAAAACCCAAAACGCGGTGTTGATTAAAAACCTTTTGCTCCGACAGTCTCGTGGGTTTACCAACACACTGTTGAGGGATTTGGACAGAACAGTTGGCAACCTTTTGAGAAACGTGGGCCAGTTCCGAAGCCTTTAAAAGAAGCGATTGCGATACAAGCGAGCGTGATTGCCCATGTTGGAGGAAGCTTCTGAGTTCATAGGACTTCAGGTTTACACGCCCAAGGGGATCTTCCTGGGGAACGTCAACAACCTAGTCATAGACCTCGAGAAGAAGAAGATCGATGGCCTCTTCGTAAGCGAGACCAATCCCCTTATAGTGGAGGACTCCAAGGCGGTGAACGTGCCGTTCCGCTGGATACAGGCGGTGGGGGACATCGTACTGCTCAAGTACTTCCCCAAGAGGGTCACTACCAGACCCCAGGGTCCTCCCATCTAAGTGGAATCCTTTTTCTACCATTAATCCACTTGGTCCTAATATGAGCATCAGCGTGGCTGAGGGGACCTACATAGATCCCACGGCGGTCATCATAGGGAATGTCACCATATCAAAGGGGGCAAGCGTGTGGCCCTGTGCGGTGATAAGGGGTGATCAGAATCACATCGAGATAGGTGAGGGGTCCAACATACAGGACAACGTGGTAATCCACGCTGACCTGGATGACATGGCGGTCATTGGAAAGGACGTATCCGTGGGGCATGGAGCGATCATCCACGGCGCGAGCATCGGTGACCGCTGCATCATCGGGATGAACAGCACCGTCCTGAACGGGGCGGAGATCGGTGAGGGGTCCATCGTGGGCGCGTGCGCGCTCGTGACCGGAGGGATGAAAGTCCCACCCATGTCAGTGGTGGTGGGGGTGCCAGGCAAGGTCGTTGGGGAGGGGCTGGAATCGAACAGGGAGATCATCGAGAGCAACGCCAGGGCATACCACAGATTGAGGGACGAGTTCATCGCCGGCGTGCATAGGCGCTACATGGTCCCCTGATCCTAGACGCCGGATCCGCTTCCCTTAGAAGCTGGTCGCTGCCCTCACCGGTAAGCAGCGAGATCTCCCCCTCGATCTCCATCATTCTCTGGGCGGCGGAGTACAGCCCCTTGGCCTCGAAGTCCTCGATGGCATCCTCGATACCTATGATGCTCGAACCGTCGACAAGATTGTCCGAGTGACATACTATCTTCTCCTCGATGGTCTCCGGGAGGTAGATGCCCGGTGGAAGGCCCAGATCCTCCACATCCCCAGGCGCCAGCCCCGCCCCGATGTGCCTCTGGGCGATCTTGATGATGGATTCGGACAAACCGAATGACCGCAGAATATCCACGCCAACGGTCACATGCCTTATCCCATGGGTCCTTGACCTTCCGATGTCGTGGAGCAAGGCCCCCGCCCTCACAAGATCCAGGTCAACACCCGCCCTCCTGGCTAGCGAAACGGCGACTGACATCACCACGCAGCAGTGCTCTATAATCTTCTCGGAGCAACCCGCCCTCTCCAGCATGTCAAGACATTCCTCTTCACTCGGGATCGCTCTCAATTCGTTTCCCCCTCTCCGTGGGTATGATCCTCAGCCTCCCTCCAAAGTCCTTCCTGAGCGCCTCTCCATGGGTGACCCTGTCGAGGAGTATGCCCAGTGCGGCCACCTCCGAGTGAGGCTGATTGCCCACCGCCAGATTGATGTCGGCCATCTGGTAGATCTCCGACGGGACCTTCTCCGCACCAACCACGATGCACAGCCTCCCTCCACTTATACGAGGAACGGCATCATCGATGCGCAGACCGTACATGGTCAGGTGAACTATCTGACCGTCGAAATCGCTGAGGAAGGCCCTCCAGCTGACCCCGGTCCTGATCTCGAAGTCCCCGCCGAAGCGAGAGACCACGTCGCCCACGCTCTCCTCGAGCTCGGAGTCCCTGGTGGATACCAATATGCCCTTGGCCCCCAGGGCGCGGGCGGTGAGGGCCACGTGGGTGGTGACCCGCTTGTCCCTGGATTGGCGATGGCCGAGCCTCAGAATCCAGATATCCTGCATAAGAACAACCCACTGATCTTAGTCATTCAATCGCTCTATGCGGTGACCCCTGTAATCGAGGAGCACCGACCTCTTGACCAGGGAGCGCAGCATGGTGGATGTAATCCCCAGCATCTCGGCCACGTCCCCGGCGAAGCGCCCGTCCGATCCCACCTCCACCAGCACCCTTTGTTCGACATCATGGAAATCCTCATCGGACATCATGGCAACGGCCAGAACGTCCGAGATCTCGTACACCGGCCAGGACGCGTTGATGTGGAACGATGTGTAATACGTATGGTACGACTTCTCAGGATACGAGTCGCTGATGGACTGCCAACGTGTCTCCACAAGCTTCATCTTCTCAAAGAAGGTCAATGCTTCCTTACCCTCAGGGCCATACTTTTCCTCGATCTCCGCCGCGGTCCTCCACTCCAAGGTCACCTCCTTGAGGACCTCTCTCTTGACCTTGGTATCAACCGCCCTCAACATCGGAACCAGCTCTGAGGGTTCGTTGATGACCTTGATCCTGTTCATCCCTACCCAATTGGGTTTGCTAGATATAAAATCCTAGTGGAGGACCTAACATCCAATTGCGATGGAGACGCTGAAAGATCCCATGGATAAACATATTAGCGAGCTTCTTCCTTCGGGTTTCAGATGGCGGAACTGAGGAAGAGATACCAGTGCCTGGTGTGCAACAAGCTCCATGACACCGAGGAAGCCGCCCGCAGTTGCCACAACGGGCCCATCCAGGTCATCACGCAGGGCCATACCGATTACAAGAAGTCCTTGACGGGCGCCCACTAGAGCGGCATGATCTGGAACACGAACCAGATGCCGACCAGCGGGACCAGCAGCATGAGGAAGTCATCGTCGATTTGTTTCAACCGGGGCTTCTCGATGGCGATGGCAAGCATCGTGGCCACGATACTGGCCATCATGACCTGGACGTTGAGGCCGATCAGGTATGACATTGTCAAGAAGGCTATCAGGAAGTAGACCACCAGAGGGAGGGAGGGGTATAGCCTGCTGTTGATCCTCCTGAGCTCCCCGCAAAGGGGGTCCACCCACCCCATGCCGATGACGGCCGGGGCTGCGTACTCGATGGGGAAGAACAGAAATGTGAGGGTCATACCTACGGCCGCCCAGGTGGCGGCCGATATTCGCTGGTACTCGTAGCCCCTGAGTCCGAGTATCCTGGGCTTGAACGCGAGCCTGTATGCCTCGAAGATGAGCACCACCACGAGCACGCCCACCAGTATGAGCTCTCTGCTCGGGCCCCCCTCCCAGAGCGGACTGGGGACGGCGTAGTATACCAGAAAAAAGGGAGCGAGCATGTGGATGAAACGTCGAAACCAGTGCCCTCTGTCCATGCACCTGAAAGAACCACCTTCATAGAAAACGGTTTGCGACCCGTTCTAAGAGAACGATCTTCCGGCCCATTTTCGATCTATGCCCCTGTAGAACAGGATGGTGCAGGTCAGGAGAACCAGGCATACGAGCCCTATCCCGGAGGCGGCCAGCATGGGTACGGAATCCAGGCTGAATGACAGGATGGTCAGACACAGGTCCGGGAGAATGGAGATCACCGCGAACTTGGTCAGTATCTGTGGGTTGAAGAGGAAAGACTGGGGGCTGATGCCGGTGAGGTATGCGGTGGCTATCACCATGTAGGCGGACATGATGTAAAGGACCAGGAGGGCCAACCAGAGTGATCCCAGCTCCCCGTTGAGGAGCGCGATGATGAAGACGAATGCTGTGGAGATGCCCGAAGTGATGAGGAAGAAGACGATCAGCTTGGTCCTTATGAGAGTCGGAACGGTCACGGGGAGCGTCTCGTAGTAGTCGACCATGTCAACGTTGGTCAACCAGCTGTACATCAGGACCCCGAAGAAGCCGATCATGGCGGCGTAGAAGACCGTGTTGAACCCCACCGGTATCCCAAGTCCATTGCTCACGTACCAGGTGGTCAGGCTCAGGAAGACCAGCGGTGCGATGAATGAGAAGGTCATTTTCCAAATGGTCCCACTGCGGACCAGGTCCACGAATTCCTTTGCTACCAGGGACCTGTATCCCCTCAGGAATCGGAATCTGAGCAGGTAGCGGGGCAGGATCTCCACGTATGTTGACCGGGCCGCCTCGTATCGCTCCGTGACCAGGAGAACGGCGACCACTGTGAACGCCCCGATGAACAGCAGGCTGGTGGCTGCGTAGGCGGCGGCTGCCGAGACAACGAACGCGTATGGAGGGAGGGTGAACTGCAGTCCGAGGGGCGGCAGGACCATGTCGAGCCCATAGAGGCCGATGGCGTGTCCTGATATCACCAGTATGAACGCGATCACCACGGCAAGGAAGGCGGGGAGGCTGCGGGTGAAGATGACCGAGATAGCGAAGCTGAGAGATATGCCGCAGAGGAACGAGAGCAGAACAGGAAGGAACACCGCCCCCGCGGAGATCGGAGAGATTCCGGCTATCGGGACGGCGATCATCAGCCCCGCCATCGCTGGGACCAGTATGAGGGCGATGTAGAATATCACGTCCCTCAGGTACAGACCGAGAAATGCCCTCCTGAAGGACAACGGCAGTATGGTGGGCATGGTGATCAGGAAGTTGATCTTTCCCTGCCGCCTCTCGATGTACATCTTTCCGAGGAAACCGAACGCCCCGACGCTCAGACCATAGAGGAAGACGCCCATGTTCGCCAGCGTGAGGAGCTCACCCAGGGACACGCTGTCCTCCAGCCTGTTGAGTGTCACCCCTATGAAGAAGGAGACGATGGCAACGAAGAAGGGTATGGCAAGGAAGATGGTCCGGGAGGAGTACGAGACGTGGAGCCGATACTCCTCCTTCAGCATGAGCCTAAGGAGAGTCGACGTCCTCACCTCCCACGCAGCTCAGGAACAAGCTCTCCAATGATTCGCCGCTGGACCTCATTCCCGCAATGGTCATCTGTCTCTTGATCCTGCCCCTGGACAGGATGATCACCTCCTCGCACAATCTCTCGGCAATCTCCAGTATGTGGGAGCAGAGGAAGATGGTCCGGCCTTCGTCCCTGAGACCGAGAAGGTAGTCCCTCAGCTTTCTCTGGTAGATCGGGTCCAGGTTAATGAATGGCTCGTCGAGGAAGAGTAACTCCGGCTCGTGGATGAAGGCAGCTGCGAGCATAATCTTCTGCCTCATTCCCTTGGAGAGGTCCTTGCAGAGCGTCCCTCCGGCCTCGTTCAGATCGAAGAAGTCCAGCCAACGCCGTATCCGTGAGTCGATGTCCTCAATGCCCCGTATCTCCCCCACGAAGAGAAGGAACTCCCGGGCGGTGAGGTAGCTGGGCGGGCTCTCCACCTCGGGGACGAGCCCTACCGCTTGCTTGATCTCCCTTCCCTGGGTCCTGGTATCCATGCCCAGCACCGTTGCGTCGCCGAGGGTGGGGAGCAACTGCCCCGTCAGTATCCTCAGAAGCGTGGTCTTGCCGGCACCGTTGGGCCCGAAGCAGCCGAAGAAGGTCCCCTTCCGCACCTGAAAGGAGATGCCTTCCAGGGCTGTTGTCTCACCGAAGCGCTTGACGATGTTGCTCACCTCGATGGCCGACATCGTTCGAACAATCTAAAGGGGTTTATTTAACCTCTAGCTTCCAAGTATCGGGTGGGATTAACGTCCATGGGTGGTTCCATGAAGGGTCAGAGAGAATCAATGGTCCCAGGAAATGATCCACGCTGTTTCGTGACCCCGAGCATTCCTGCACCAAAGCCCCCATGTCTGATTCTCGAAATCATGTTATTCTCTTCAATCAAGCGGTATCACATGATGCGCTGATCAATCGTGCTAACGCAATTCCCAGAATGAAATACCAGATGGATCCGTTCGATGATGTCCTCCATTATGGACAGGAACCCCCGATCGCCGAATCCCGAGATCGATCGGATACCGCTTGACCACGTTCCCATTTTCATTGTGTTGAATCGGTTTTCATCTGGCCGAACGTCTGCAATACCGTCAAATATGTCAAAATCTATCACGTCATTAATGGAGGGGAAAATATCAAGGGAAAGAGCGTCCTGACCAGCAAGATCGAGGGGGAGATTGATCTCCTCTGCAGGCACGTGCAGATGCTACAGGCGATCATGGAGCACGAGCCGATTGGGATCATCAGGTTGTCCGAGCAGCTCAACATCCCCCAGCACAAGGTGCGCTACTCCCTCAGGATCCTTGAACAGGAGGGACTGATCCAACCCTCTCCCGACGGCGCCATTATCACCGACAATGTGCCGCCGTTCCTGGACCATCTCAAGGAGATTCTGGATTCCCTCAGTGGTACCGTGAAGGAACTCAGGGACACCCTGGATTGATTGGATTTTCAGCACAAATGCTTAATACAAGGCCATTATTCTCCAACCCAAATCAGGCCGTCGTAGCTCAGTTGGTAGAGCGTGTGGCTGTTATCCCTCGAAAAAGAGGGATGGAGACCACAAGGCCGGCGGTTCGAGCCCGCCCGACGGCGCCATTATCAGCCAGTATTTGAATAGCCTGTGCGCCGCTCAATCCACAAAGAGAAGGTCGATCCAGTATGCCTCGTTGCCTTCGGGGCCCCTCAGCGGCATTCCCGCGTCCTCAGCGATCTTGAAGACGTCTACGCTAAAGGCCTCCATCGAGGACCTGGCCTTCATGGATGCCTGTGCAAGGCACCCCTGACTTCTGCCCCACACAGCGATCGCATAGTTCGCAGGGTCCTCCCGACAGACCGGCGGAGAAACGGTATTCCATGTTCATCGAGTCCCTCTCCAACCTGAGATGAAATCCATGACGTCGATCAAACCCCTCCTTATGGTGCGGGGATAATCGGATTCCGCCCTCGGCGCCTCAAGCGATCTTCCCTTGATATATTCCCGGATCTTCTCCGGCTCACTGCATATGGGATACTACACCAGCACGGTGTGGGTGTAGCTCTTCAATACCCTGGAAAATTCCTCGGGGTCCATGATATGGGGGGCACATCAGGTTCACCCAGTAGCTGGGACAGATGGGCACCATGCATTTGAGCCTCGCCCTGGGATCGATCACCACGCGGCTGGCGGGTAGAACGGAGACACGTACCACTCCGTAGGACTTGGCGTTGGAGCACAGGGTCGAAAGGCCCTCCTCTATGGTCATGCACTTCCCCTTATCCTGACCGCTCTATAGAATATTGGTTATCTCTCACTTACCTCCTGGTTGCGTCTTCTGATAAGAAATGACACGAAGCTCCAGGCTGCTGGCATGGTCCCGTTCCAGCAACACCTTTATATCGAACATGGTATTAACCAGAATTGCCAACAAGGGGCCCGTAGCTTAGTCTGGCGGAGCGTCTGGCTCATAAGAACCGGCTGGGAAACCAGATGGTCGTCGGTTCAAATCCGGCCGGGCCCACCAAATTTTTTCATGACCCACCAGGGCCATCCGAACACTGGATCACATCCAAGATTGATTGGCCATTAGGGAGAACTCATGGTCATATCATTGGAACCCCGTGCATTCCTCAGATGGAAAGCGATTATTACTCCAAAATGACGATTGACCTTGGGGGACATTTCAATCATCAAGCGATTTGTCGCTCTTTCTATGGCCATCACGATTGTTCTTGGTCTGTTCTGGATATGATTGGTGATGGTGCCGTGCTGCGAGGCGGGGGATACGATCCTGCCCCCATCATATTGATACTGATCACCCTCAGTGTACTGGTCTTCATAGGGTTTCGGAGGAGAGCAAGACCCGGGAAGCCAGAGACCCCCCGAATCGATGAAACGCTGCTTCCTGTGAACCTGGAGGCCACCAGGAGAGAAAAACCGACACAATACCGAAACCCAAATGGGG
>CAZQLP010000056.1:0-9882 GCA_964594225.1 uncultured Methanomassiliicoccales archaeon | reverse complement strand
TCCATCTCGGCGTAGTTGAACTGGATGTCGCCGTTCTCGTAGAAGATCACCTCGAAGACGTTCCTGAGGTATGAGTTCTCCCCGCTGACGTAGACGTCCCACTGGAATGTCACGGACCCGTTGTCATCAGCCCACTTATATCCGTAGTTTGGATACATGTCAACAGCGAACGATTGATAACATGGAATAACATCATTACCGCCCACGTTTATGTAACCGTTCCTGTACATGGTCACGGTGGTGTATGTCGCGTCAAGATACGGGAACTCGAACGGCAGCGGAACGCTCAGGCTGCTGGAGGTGGATTCAACATCAGGATCGATGATATCGTACTCGTAGTCGATCTCGTCGAAGTAGTACCATCCATCCGAGTAGGCCTCGTACCCGTCCATCACGTTGTCGGTGAGCTCGAAGTCCGAGTCGCCCGCAGCCTGGACCTGTATCGATGTGTCGTAGTCACCAGTGAAGGTGCACTCGTTGACCAGCAGGTCCGTATCGTTCATTTGTGTAGTGGCCATTATGGAAACTATATTGAATCCAAAGTCGACCTGGTTGAATGTGGCTGTCACGTTGCCGTCCCAGGTCTCCACGTAGATGCCCATACCCCAGGTGTCATTGACCATACCATCGGTCATGGCCAGAGTGACGTCGCCAAGGTCGGTGACGACATATAAACCGAAGTTATCGTTGCCGTCGAACGTGACGTTGTCAAGCGTGGCGTCAACTTCCATGGTACTGTAGATCATGGCACCCCAAGCACAGTTGCTGATGGTGGTGTCCTCCATCACGAGCTCGATCGCATCGTAGGATTCGAGGTACATCCCAAAGTCACCACAGTCATCGATCACACTTGGATCGATGTTCGCGTCTATACCCTCGGCAGCCATGACGTAAATGCCAGATCTAGCCAGTTCGGATATATTTAGGTCAGTGATGTCCATAAGAACGTCGTCGTTGGCCAGCAAGATCACGCCGTAACCGTCCCCTTGGTTGATCTTCACGTTGTCCAGCTGCATGTCTATGTCACTGGTAGAAACCCAGTAGATGGCAACGTCATCAGTGTACAGGATCTCAGTATTCGAGATCGACACATCCGAGTCCTCAACGTACACGGCGACGTCAGCGTAATGTATCATCACGTTGTCGAGAATCGACCCCGTGCTTGTCTCGTTGAATCGAAGACCGCCCCAGAAGCCCCATGTCGTTGAGCCGTTCGCCGTGAAAGTGATGGGCTCATCGGCAGTGCCCTGGGCATCCAGGGTACCTGCGACCAGCAGCTCGACGCCGCCGTCGAACATCACTGTCACGTTAGGCTCGATCGTCAGGGTCACCCCGGGATCGACCGCAACAGAAGCATTCACAATATAAGGGCTATTAGCCTCTATCCAGTCAGTGTTCGAGGTGATGTCCTCGTACACGTACGTCGGTCCCGCAGCACTCGCGTTTCCTGTGTTGAATATCAACAACAGGGCAAAAACAAACACGAGGATGCCCAGGTAGACTAAAGCCCTCTTTCCAAGAACCCTCGCCAAGGCTGGCTCGGATTCAGCATAAGAGGTTGCGTTCATTTGTATTTCACCCCTATCCGATATCGGATCCTTCCTCCCGAACCTTTCATATAAAGGTTTAGTGAGATGGTATTGGGTTAATCTTACTTAATAATGTTGTGGTTCAGATAATTAACTGGACATATTGTGGCGAGCGCAAAGGCGTTATCGAGGTTCGATTGGAATGGTTTATATAGTCACTTGCACAGGTCCAGTCCCTTGGCCCCGAACGGGATGGACGCCGATCCGATCAGTGAAATGGGGGAGATGGAGAAAGATCCATGGCCTGACGATCTGGATCAGCGCCCCAATGAACGCCATGAATGCCGCGGCGCCCTTCCGGACCGGACCTCCTGGTCATTCTCGATAGGCGTGGCATCGGTCGATTCGCCCACGGAGACGACATCGACGGCAATCCCACCAGCGAAGCGGGCCGTTGCCTTGCGAAGGTTGACAATGACCGTGAACACGCTGGCCGAGAATCTGCCCTCGGCCGCCGCCAGGAATGAGATGCAAATCCATCAAGGGAAGTGATTACCCAGGTAACCCCATCACCTTGTACCGGCCCCGGAGGAAGCGCAGGACGACAACGGTTAATATAGGTGAACGTGGTCTCAAGGTCGTGCACAAGATAACCGACATCTCCATGGAGATCGATGTGCTGGACGAGAACAGGCGGCTGGCGGAGGAGAACCTGGAGCTGCTGCGCTCCAAGGGCATCGCATCCCTGGACGTGATGGGCTCCATAGGGGCCGGGAAGACCGAGCTCATCATCAGGATCGCTGAAAGACTGAAGGGAATTGGATTGAGGCCCGCGGCCATCGCTGGGGACGTGACTGGTGAGGATGACTTCGAGCGTTTTACGCGGAGCGGGATCCCGACGGTGAACATCAATACCGGAAAGGATTGCCACCTTGACGCCCACCGGGTCAAGCACGGACTGGAGAAGCTCGACCTCGATTCCATAGATTTCCTGTTCATAGAGAACGTCGGCAACCTGGTCTGCCCGGCCGACTTCCCCCTGGGCACCGACAGGAGGATGGTCCTGATCTCGGTGACCGAAGGGGATGACATGATACGGAAGCATCCGTTCATCTTCCTGAACTCTGATGTGGCGGCACTGAACAAGGTGGACCTGCTGCCATACCTGGACATGGACGCCGACAAGCTGGAGAAGGATCTCCTGGTCATCAAGAAGGAACAGATCCTCCACAGGGTCAGTACCAAAACCGGCGAGGGCCTGGATGATCTGATAACTGCGCTTTCGCTTTGAGCCGTTCCTGGTGGGGAGGATATCAATCATTATTAGATTGAACATGCTTTTTCCCTTCATAGGTGCGGATCATGAGAATTCTAACCGTAGGGGGGGGTGGAAGGGAGCACGCGATCGTAAAGGCACTGCACGATGGCGGTGCCGAGATATTCGCAGCGATGAAGAACCGCAACCCGGGGATAGCCCGGGTTTCGAGGGATTTCGAGCTTATCAAGGAGACCGACGTCGACAGGGTGACTGAATTCGCCGTGCGGTCCGGTGTCGAACTGGCGTTCATAGGCCCCGAGGCACCGCTGGAGGTCGGGCTCGCGGATTCCCTGGAGGAGAGGGGCATTGGCTGCGTTGGGCCAAGAAAGGACGCGGCCAGGATCGAGACCTCGAAGAGCTTCATGCGCAACCTGTTGAAGGATCACCGCATACCGGGAAACCTTGACTTCGAGGTCTTTGATTCATATTGGGAGGCCAAGGAGTTCGTCATGGACTACGACGGGGAGCTTGCGGTGAAACCCGTGGGCCTCACCGGGGGCAAGGGCGTCAAGATCCAGGGCGAGCACCTCCTGACCAAGGACGCTGTCCTCGATTACGTCAAGGAGATACTGGACAAGTCCATCGGCGGAGGCGGGGTCGTGCTGGAGGAAAGGGGCAAGGGCGAGGAGTTCACCCTGCAGGCCTTCTGCGACGGAAAGGGGGTGGTTCCTATGCCCGTGGTCCAGGATCACAAGAGGGCGTACGAGGGCGACAGAGGGCCAAACACCGGTGGGATGGGCTCCTACTCCATGGCAGATCACGGCCTCCCGTTCATGACCGACGATGAGTACCGGGAGGCCATGGACATCACGGACATGACGGTGAAGGCCATGGCCGAGGAGGGATGCCCCTACGTCGGCATCCTCTACGGCCAGTTCATGCTCACCCGGAAGGGGCCGAAGGTAATCGAGTTCAACGCCCGGTTCGGTGACCCGGAGGCGATGAACGTTCTTCCCATTCTCACGTCCAACCTCGCCGAGATATGCGGCCACATCGTGGACGGTACCCTTTCCAGCTCGAAGGCCGAGTTCGCCAGGAAGGCCACCGTGTGCAAGTACGTTGTGCCGGAGGGCTACGGCACCGAATCAAGGGCCAACATGCCCGTATCCGTCGACGAGGACGGCATCGAGGACGAGGGAGCGTGGCTCTACTACGCGTCGGTCAACGAGGAGGGGGGCGGGATTCTGACGACCACCTCCAGGTCGCTGGCGATCGTGGGCGTGGAGGACGACATCCAGGCCGCCGAGGAGGCCTGCGAGAGGGGACTGGCGCACGTCAGGGGGGAGGCCATAGCCATACGCCATGACATCGGCAAACCGGACCTGGTCCAGAAGCGCATCGACCACATGAGGGAAATCAGAGGATAGGGAAAGGCTATATTGGGAAAGCTCAATCCACCGGGCATGAGAAACCTGGATGAGATAGCCGTCGGTCTCCAGGAGGAGCTGGACGAGAAAGACACCGTGAGGGAGATCGCCATCAAGTCGGCGAGGGTGATCATCCGGCTCTCGGGGAGCGCGGTTCACTCCATCCACGGGGGGGAGGACGCCACCCAGACGCTCGCCATCGCACTGGATGAGGCCGCTCGGCTCAAGAGCCTGCTGGAGATCCACCCCGACATATGGACCTCCGGCCTGGTATCCGACGCCCTGCAGGAGATGACCGAGGCCGCCCTGGTGCATTCCATCTCGATGGGTGAGGACCTGCCCACCCCTCAAGACCTGGGGGTTCCACCTGCACCCTACCTGCTCGGACTCGCTGACACGATCGGCGAGGTCCGCAGATTCGCCCTCATTTCCCTGAGGGAGGGAGAGTTGAGGGACGCCATCGCCTACCTAGACATCATGGAGGAGATGTTCCTGGTTCTAATGCGCTTCGATTATCCCCAGGCCCTCGTGGCGATCAGGCGCAAGCAGGACATAGCGAGATCGCTGGTCGAGAAGACCCGGGGGGAAGTGACACTGGCCGTCAGCTCACGACGGCTGCAGGACAAGATCGATGAGCTGAAGGATAGGCTGTAGGGGCCCCCTCAACGGCATCCTTGGGCAATGAAAGTGAGGCCGCTGGGATCCTAGCGCTTCCGGCGCCTGGACGGCCTTCTGTAGAAGCTGTACGCCACGAAGGCTATGAAGGCTGCCAGCACGATGAATATGATGTTCCACAAGCCCCAATCCTCCTCCCCGATCCAGATGGTCGATGTGTAGACGGTGCCGCCGCCCAGGAAGGTTATGAACTCCTGGTCGGGGTCGAGGACCACCTTGATCGAGTGCTCTCCCCCGGAGATCGAGGGATCCGTCCAGTTGAACCTGACGGTCTCCTGCTCCCTTGGGTCCAGGCTGACGGTCGTGTTGTAAATGGACCTGCCGTCGGCGTAGATGCTCAGAGGCACCATATTCACCGAGATGTTGCCGTTGTTCACCACGCTCGCGGTGATGACTATTGATTCCACGACCTCGATGGCATACGTCTGCTGCTTGTTAGCGATCTCCCCCCCGTAGATGGAGGTGACGTTCACCCACAGCGCTATCCTGGGGATCTCGCCGTGGGCGGTCACGTTGAGGTAGAAGGTCCCCGTCGTGGACCCGCTGGTGGGAAGCACGTGGGCATCGACGGCCGTGGTTCCCAGGATGCTCGCGGTGAAGGTGTAGTTCCCCAACTCCCCAGAGGGGCCTCCGATGGCATCGACCCGGTACATCCTTGTCTCCCCCTTGCCCATCACTATGGGTCCGTCGATGCCGACGTACAGGGGCGAGTCCACTGCCTGCGCCTGAGGGGCCATGACCAGCATTGATATCATGGCGATGGCCAGGATCGCGATCAGCGCTTTCTTCGTCTGAACACCCCCTTCTGATATCCCAGGAGCATCATTATCACGAACAGCACGAGCGCCACGCCTCCCAGGAATATTGTCCCGGTCGGGATGGCGGGAGCGCTGTCATGAACGGACGTTCCGGTGACCGAGAGATCCGGGACAGTCACCTCGGGCAGGTTGAGCAGTACCGGGAGGGCCTCCTGCACCGTTTCCTCTGACTCCGACCTGACGAAGAGGACCAGCTCGACATCGGGGTCGGGGTTGCTCCTGGTGGGTACTAGGTACATGTCGAAGTAGGACGGGTGCCCCGCCTCGATCGTCACCTCGATATGGTCAACGGTCGCGTTGTCGAACTCGCATGCCCACCCCAGCGAGGCGAGCTGCTCGGAGTTGGCCACCCTCACCGTGTAGGTGTCCTCTATGTTCCCCTGGTTCTCCAGCTTCACCGAGAAGGAGTAGTTGCTGCCGGAGGTGGGGTACCCCTTGTCGAAGGCGATGCTGACACCCCTGACGGGCAGTATGGTGACGTCCACTTCGGTGCTGCCGGAGGTGACAATTTCAACGGTCGAGCTGGCGTAGATGGTGATGGGGTCGTGGTACACCTTCGCGTCACCAGGCGTCGACACGGTCACGGTGACCGTGGCCGAGTTCTGGATGCCGAAGTCCAGCGACACCGAGTCCTGTGAGAACTCCACGACCCATGATGTGTAGAGGGCCGCCAGTCTGTAGGTGTCCTTCACGTTGCCGGTGTTGACGAGGGTGACCGTGTAGACCGCCTTCTCTCCGGGCAGCAGGGTGGCCTTCTCCTGCTGGTTCCATGTCACATCGACGCCCGTCTCGACGCTCTTCTCCAGCTCTATGGTGAGGCTGACGCTCTTCTCCAGATCGAGGTCGAAGGAGGTCTGATACTCGACCTCGGTCTCCCTCTCCACGGTGGCGGCACCGCAATCCACGGAGTAGCTGCCGCTGGGCAGGTAGATGTCGTATGAGCCGTCGATGCCGCTCTCGATGTCGATGCTCCCCTCCTTCGTGATCGCAAGGGAGGCAGGCCCCTGGGTACCGCCGTAAACGGTCTTGCCGCTGAAGCGGAGACCCGCCTCCAGCTGGATCGTGAGGTCGTTGGGCACGTAGGGCAGTATACCCACGACCTCCATGTACACCTCGGGGCCCTCGAACTGCCTGGCGTAGACGGTGTATTCGCCGGGGGCTAGATCCACGCTGAAGCCGCCCTCGGTGACCGTCACGGTGGAGCTGATGGCCGTCTCCGATGCCGCGGTGAACGTGAGGGCACCCGCAACGGGGCTACCGCCGATGGATATCAGGTATCCGGACACGGTCGAGTTGTCGTAGTCCCTCTCCAGCTCCACGTCGAGCCTCGTGTCCTCTATCAGCGATACGGGCAGGGACGCGCTGTAACGGAGGTACCTCAGATCCAGATCCACCGTCTCGATCGTGTGGAAGTCCACCTCAACGGTGTACTCTCCCAACGGGAGGTAGGAGGTGAACATGCCCGCGGCGTTCGTCTCGACGCGCAGGGTCTCACCCGTCTCGTTGACAATTGAGACGGGGGTACGCCCGATGAAAAGCGCCTCATCGAAGACCAGGCTTACCTCGATCGACAGGGCCTCATCGGTCACTATGGCGATCGGAGAGGTGAGCTCGTCGATCGTCATCCTGTCCAGGTACGCGTACCTGTCATTGAGCTTCTCCTCAAGGGCGTAGATGTCGTACTCCCCCGGAACAAGGTAGAGCTCGAATGCCCCGTCGACCGGGATCTCGACCGTCTCGGGACCGTCGAACGTCACTTCAGTGCCCACACCCCTGTCAGGGGTCACCGTGCCCGTGACCCTCACCCTCTTCACGACATCCAGATCGAGGGGGCCTGGGTCGCCGCCGATGTCAACGCTGAGGGCCGTTTGATTCTGCCACCTGGTGGTGTTATCACCATGTGTCATGTTCTGATCCACCACCACCTCGTAGTCGCCGGGGGCCAACGAGACGCTGAACGCCCCGTGGAGGTCGCTCGTTACCGCGGCATCGACCGCCCCTCCGCCGGTGGCAATGAACCGCACCTCGATGTCGTCAAGGGCCGTCGTCTCGAAGAGCGTGGAACCTTCGACCGTGATGTTCTCTGGAACGAGCTCGATATCCTCGGCGACCGAGCCCATCAGCGGTTTGTGCTCCCTGGTGACCGTGGTGTAGCCGCCCATCTCGAACGATACGCGATACGTGTTGCCCGGTACGAGGGTCAACAGGTAATGACCGGTGGAGTCGGTGGTGGAGACGATCTCCCTCCCGTCCACGTCCTGGACGGTGATGGTCACGCCCTCCATTCCCTCGTGATCGCCCTTAAGCCCGTCATGGTCGGAGTCAGCCCACACCATCCCGGACAGGTAAACGGCCTCGCTGAGTATGAGATCCATCTGCTTGCTCGACTGCACGTAGACATCCTGCCATATGGCGTGGGTCTCGGTGTGAGAGTAGACGAAATAATCATCCGTTGGAAGCAGGATCCTGAACCCGCCGTCGGCATTGGTTATCACGGTGATCGTCGCCCCGCTGGTCCTGGATTCAAAGCGGACCTCCGCGTCCTCGGCCAGCAGTCCCCCGCCGTAAACCGTGCCGGTGATGACATTCGCCTTCAGCAGGCTGGGGTTGACCGTCACCTGACCGGTTCCGGTCACCTTGTCCATCCAGACGTACTCCACCCCGCTCTTGACCGAGACGGAGTACATGGTGTAGATGCCCTGGGGCAGGTTCATGGAGAAGTGGCCCGTGGAGTCGGATACCGTCCAGACCTCTGTACCGGACGATATCGCCCCGACGAGTATGTTGGATGAGATCACCCCGTCCAGCCTCACCGTGCCCGATATCCTCATCGCCTCATAGATGGTGAACTCCCTCTCGACGGTGGAGTTCACGAGATTGAACACCTGCTCACCGATGGAGAGCGAGGTGTTCTCGAGTGCCAGTGAGTAGTTGCCGGGAAGCAGCATCGAGAACTGGAACTCGCCGCTCTCGTCCGCGGTGGCGTTGACCATACCGCCGCTTATGAGGTCCTCCATCTGTACCACCTCTCCAAGGGCGGGCTCCCCGTTCTCGTACACCAGGATGCCATCGATGCCACATGGATCCACTGGTATATCGACCGTGCGACCGGCCAGCGGCATTATCACCTGGTGGGTGAGGCCGAGCTTCCTGTCCTCGGTGTAGGCGTACAGGTCGGCGTCCATGGGCGGTATGGCCGGGAACAGATAGTGACCGGAACTGTCCACCTCGACCTCCTCGTGGAACTCGAGGCTTGTACCCTCCAGCACCACCGAGACATTGGTCATCGGCTGGTCGACGACGGGATCGTATTCACCGTCGCCGCCCATGTCCCAGAACACCGTACCGTCGATGTCGCTGGACTGGAGCACGACATCGCCGTCGATGTGGTAGTCCCATATCCCGTCTCCGTTGGAGTCAACCTCCTCCCTCATCGCCTGGGAGTAGGTGATGTTGTAAGTGACAGTCTTGAGCTCCCCAGCCATCTGGGTCCTGAGGTCCAGGTCGCCGTACGAGTAGACCAGGCTGATCTCGCCGAACGGCGCAATTGCCTCGTAGTGACCGCTCTCGTCCGTCTTGACGGTCTGGTGAGGGATACCGTACTCATCGAGGACGGTCACCCAGGCGTCGGCGAATGGCTTGCCCGATTCCGTGGTGGCCGTGCCCTCGATGATGGCGCCCTCGTAGTACTGCACGAACACCACCCCGCTCTGCAGTGTGGATGGGGAGAAGTCCACGTATCCATAGATCTCACCGGCGTCGATCTTCTTCTTGAGCTCTATGCCCTCCTCGAGGGACACGGCCCGCCATGCCTCTGGGTGGTCAGCGACCTGCTCCGCGGGGAAGGGGTTGTAGTAAGCGGTGCGGTAGACCATCTTGAAGTGGGTGAGGTTCCAGCCCTGCATGGGCGGGAGGTTTGCCAGCGAGCCGGAGATGCCCGGGATGCCCTGTTCATTGTATCCGATGTCGTACGGGCCGTATCCCATGAAGGTCTTGTACAGCATGCAGTCGTAGAACATCTCCTTGTAATCTACCGCGTAGTCGACGATGACCATGTCCGCGGTCACATTCTCGAATGTGTGGGCCTCGCCGTACTGGTCAATCGCTAGTATCTGGTAGAAGTCAATGGGCTGACCGTACTTGTCGATCCTATGATCTGACAGTGCCGTGGGAGC
>CAZQLP010000055.1:0-10105 GCA_964594225.1 uncultured Methanomassiliicoccales archaeon | reverse complement strand
CGAAAATATGAATATCTGGATAAAAATGAGAGCGGGCGTGAAGGGATTTGAACCCCTGATCCGCAGCTTAGGAGGCTGCTGCCATGTCCAGACTAGGCCACACGCCCTTGAATCGTTAAAAGGAGAAGTGGTTTATAGTGTTTACTCGGAGTCCTCCTCGGACTCCTTGCCGTTCTCCTCAGATTCCTCCGAGGATCCTTCTTCCGGAAGCAGTTCCTCGGGTTCGGGTTCCTCCTTGGCCTCCTCTTCCGCGGGAGCTTCCTCCTCTGGCTTGGGATAAGCCTCGACGAGCCTGATATCCACGTTCCCGAAGGCCTCCCTGAGGTCGGCGACCACGCGGTACTTGGCCATCATCCATTTCTGGTCGTACTTGCAGACATCGGGCATAATTATGGAGTACGCATCGCCCTCGATCTCCACTTCGAAGCCCTCGTTGGTCCCGTAATCCATTTCCAGGATGCCCATGACCTTGTCCCCGTCGGCGTCGAGTCTCTCGACCACGTTGAACTTGTACTTCAGGGTGCTTCCGGCAAGGGGACGGTTGAAATCGACCCTGACCCTACCCGCCGTCACCGCAATGATGGTGCCGAGCCTATTCTTTATGTTAACCTCCATCCCGATCTTGGGGTCGATGTCCTGTCTGTGGAATTCCCTGAGGGGATGCAGTTCCACCAGCTTAGGATCTCTCTGACCGGCGGCTTTCTCGGGCGGTATGACTATCTCCTGTTCTTCACCCACCTCGGCGCCATCGACGGCCTCGTCCAAGCCTTCAAAAACCCTTCCGGCGCCTATCAGGAGGGCGATGGGGACGTAGTTGGCATTCTCGTTGAAGATGTCGTTCTCCCTAGCCTTCTCCTCATCGGTGGTGTCGAACATCTCTCCCGTGTCCTCTATCCACGCGTCGTACTCCAGGCGTATGACATCCCCCTTGGTGACCTTGGCAGACTCATCGGACATGAAATTCACCAATCTAATTCGTTCTGGAACGAGTTGGTGTCATCAATTGCCCCCTATTATATTTTTTGGTGCCGACCTTCGACTCACACCCTGACCAACCCGTCCACCGTCTCCTTGTCCAGGACCTTCACCAGCTCCACCAGGAGCTTTAGGCTGCTCTCCACGTCCTTGATGTCTATCACTCCAACATGGGAGTGGATGTGACGTGTTGGGACCCCAATCACGATGCTCGGACATCCGACATTGGAGATGTGAATGGCACCAGCATCCGTGCCACCTCCCGTGACCAAGCTGAGCTGATAGGGAATCTTCTTCTGCTCGCAGATATCGATGGTCAGCTCCTTCAGGGGCTGGTTGGGGATCATGGAGCGATCGTAGACGGTGATCGCGACTCCATCCCCCATCTTTGCCGGCGCCTGCTCGGGTTTAATGCCCGGGACATCCCCGGAGATATCCACGTCGAGAACGATCGCAACGTCCGGCTTGACGAGGTTGGCGACGGTCCTTGCACCCCTGAGCCCGACCTCCTCCTGGACGGTGGCGGCACCGACGACCTTATTCGGATGCTTGATCCTCTTCTGATCCAGCTCACGCATCAGCTCGGCCGCTAGGAAGACCCCGATGCGGTCGTCGAACGCCTTGCCGAACGCAAGGTCCCGTTCCCCAACCTTCTTGCCATCCTCGAACTTCGACTTCCTTGTCAGCGAGAAGGATGAATCGGGAACCACTGCGTCACCTACCCTGACACCCATTTCCTTGGCCTCATGGGGGTTGGCCGCCCCGACGTCGATGAACATCTTGTCCATGGTAACGACCTTGTTCTTCTCGTCCTTCTCCATAACGTGCGGGGGAACGGAGGCGATGATGCCCTGCAGCTTGCCATTTCGGGTTAGCACCCACACCCTCTGGCTCAGCAGTGTCTGATCGAACCACCCGCCCAGCTCGTAGAAGTTCAGGTAACCGGAGTCGTTGATCCCGGTGACTATGAAACCGACCTCGTCGATATGCCCGGGTACGAGGACCACGGGAGAGTCGTCCTCACCTTCCTTCTCGAAGACAAGCGAGCCGATCTTGTCATTGTAGACCGAGTCAGCGTACTTGCTCACATAACTCTTCATCAACTCGGTAACCTCGCTCTCGAAGCCAGATGGACCGTGGGCGTTGCACAGGTCCTCCATGAACTTGAGTGAATCCTTCCTCATGAACGACACTCCCTGTGATTGTATCTAACCACCACTATTCAGGAGAGGAAGTTAAACATATCGGCTCTATCTCTCAAATTCGATGGTTGGATGACCGGGTCTTGAGACGATGATTATCACCCGCATGAACGATTTAAAATGGAGAGGATCGATCTTGACTACGAGGGAGGGGTTACCATATCCTCGGGTAAGAAGATCTACCCCCGCAGGGGAGGACATGGTGGTCATGGAGTGACACCAGTACCATAGCAATATCAGAGAACTCATATCCCAGGGTTCCGTCCCAGAGCTGCATCATCAAGGACCTCCTGCACGGGATAATTGACAACGAACCCGACTTCAATGAAGATAACATCTTCAAGGAGGTTGGGGAAATCCACGGCAACCACTGACTCGAATCGGGAGGCCAGCTACCGGGGGAATAAAGAATAAATGCTAGATGCAGGATACACGGACCAAGGCCACCATAGCTTAGCCCGGTAGAGCGGCTGACTTGTAATCAGCAGGTCGGGAGTTCAAATCTCCCTGGTGGCTCTTCTACAATTTTCAATCCAGACGGTGTCATCGTGCTCGGAATCGATCTTCAGGATGATGAAGAAGCCCTTTTCCACTGTGGGGGCCTCATGGACCTCCCTTGGCTCACACAACAGGACATCTCCCGCTTCCATGTCGTATCTCTCTCCCTCGATGGATATCGCCCCCACGGAGAGGAAGTGGAAGAGCTCGGTCCGAATGCTGTGATGGGTGGGACGATCTCCCCCTCCCGAAACACATCTGCTGGAGTATGATCTTGGGTGGCGAGCAGGAATCGTCCGTCAGGAGTATCCTCCTGTCGTATCCCCTTCACTCTATCCGGTTTATCTCTCCGGCCCTCATCCCCCGCATCGAATCACTGCTCGGAGAGAGCATCCCTTATCGCCACGTCCAGTATCTCGATGGCGGTATCCAGGTACTCCTCCTCGATGTTGAGCGGTGGGATGTACCTTATCCCCGACTTGCCACACGGGAGAAGGAGAAGCCCCCTCTTGAAGCAGAGATCCACCACCCTATCCCGGAGGTCGACTGCGAACTTCTTAGTCTTCCTGTCCTTGACGAACTCGGTGGTGAGCATCAGTCCGAGACCGCGCACGTCCCCGATCTGCTGGTACCTATCCATGAGTTCCGCAAGCCTCTTCTTCAGGTACTCACCCTTCCTCCGGGACTCGAACACAAGGTCCTCCTCCTCGATCACATCGATGGTGGCCAGGGCGGCCCTGCATGCGAGAAGGTTTCCCCCATAGGTGCTGGAATGCGCTCCCTGTACCTGGAAGTCGTACATCTTGTTGTAGATGGTAGCGGCCACCGGGGTCCCTGATCCCAGTGATTTGGCACTGCAGAGCACGTCCGGCACAACTCCATGATGATCGATGGCCCACATACGTCCAGTACGGCCCATACCCGCCTGCACCTCGTCATCCACATAGATGATGCCATGCTTCTCCGCCGTCCTCTTGAGAGTCCTGATGAATTCGGACGGGGGGACGACGTAACCGCCCTCCCCTTGAATGGGCTCACAGAAGATGGCGGCCACTTCCTCAGGCGGTACGAAGGTCTCGAAATACAGCTCGTCAAGGATCTTAGCGCACCATACGTCACATGAAGGGTACTCGAGGTGGTAGGGGCAGCGGTAGCAGTACGCATACGGGATATGCGTTACCCCAGGAACCATTGGAAAGTACCCTGATCTCTGGACGGGCTTGCTGGCCGTGAGCGATAGAGCCCCCATCGTCCTCCCGTGGAACGCGCCTATGAACGAGATGAAACGCTTGCGACCCGTCGACCACCTGGCCACCTTCATCGCGGTCTCGACGCACTCCGCCCCCGAGTTGGAAAAGAACACCTTCTTCTCGAAGTCACCAGGGGTGATCTCGCATAGTTTTCTGGCGAGTTTCACCTGCGCTTCGTAGTAATAGTCCGTGCCAGCGAAGTGCATGAGCTTGCCCGCCTGGTCCCTTACGGCCTTTACCACCTTAGGATGACAGTGCCCTGTATTCAGCACCGCTATCCCAGAGGCGAAGTCCAGGTAGGTGTTCCCGTCAACGTCTGTCACCACTGAGCCCTTGGCGGTGTCCGCTACCACCGGACAGCACTTGGTCGTTGTCGCTAAGAAAGCGTAGTCCAAGGCAACTACCTCCCTGGCCTTGGGACCAGGAGGGGTTTCCTTGATATCGGGTACCTTGCTCACAATAATCCCTCAGTTTTCCTTTTTTAGTAAGAGCGGAGTGTGCATATTTGATGGTTGTGTAAGCCTTGCTGGAAGCATGGTAATCGGGGAGAAGAGCCTGTGGATAAAGGGAGAAAAGTGTGTTGACGAATCAGATCTTCAAGGAAGGCAAGTACCTAGATCTCCTTTCCCAGGTTTCTAGCGGGGACGAGATCTCTTATTGACCGTGCAAATGCCCCGCCAATCCAATTTACGAGATGATAACGAATTCTTCTGGAACTGACATCCAATTCATTAGAAGGGGTTCCCGCTCTTTGCCCGTTAACACTACTAGATTGATACCCCAACGTTTATATTAATGGAATATGTAGGGCGAACACTGGAGTTATTAATTTGCGGAAGAGTAATCGAGGCAAGATAACTGGGGTGAGAAACAATCGGAAGAACAGAGGGCCCAAGATCAGCAACAGGCAGCCTAGGGCACCCATGCTGAACATGAGAAGGGTCAACGATTTCAGGTACGACGTCAGGCAGGTTGTGGCAAAATCCGAGATGAATGAGGATATCGGCCCTTCTTTTATAGCCCAGGTCATTGCCAAGGCATCCAGAATTGGCATCAAGAATGCCAAGATATTCGTTCGCGATTTCAATGAGAGGGGTGAATGCAGCAAGGACGTATCCGATAACATCTGCAATCTTCTCGACAGGTACACGAGATACCGTTAGAGGGTCAGCATCATCCTCGCTGTGAGATTGCCTCCTCAGCGCTCTCGATAAGCTTTGAAAGGACGGAGTAGGCCTGTATCATGTCCTCCTCGTCCACTATGAATATTGTATCAGTGAAGCAGCTAACCGCTTCCAACACATTTATCCCGACATCAGCCAGGTTGCTGGAGAGATGGGCAAATACCCCACTGGTATCCACTATACCCTCCGGCGATTTGACCGTTATCTCCACCAATCCCTCCCTGACTTTAAGGATATTGCCGTGACCGACAGAGTCGACGACTTCCTCCCTCAGCTTCTCGTCCGCGATAATGGTGGTGGCATGGGTGCTCTGAATGACCTGCACTGTGCTCTTCTCGTTGAGGAGCTTCTTGAATAGGACCTCCAGTCTGTGAATGACATTCCAATCGTTCTTGGAGGTCACGATGCAGATCTTCGTCTTCATCTCAAGGCGACTCATGTCCAGTATCCTTAGGATCTGGCTCTCATGGTCCTGCTTTCCCAACTTGACCGCATAGCGGCGGCATGCTATCATCACCGCCTCCTCGTTCTTAAGCCCCATGTCCCTGATGATCTGACGGGCAAGCGAGGAATAATTGATGAGGTCCTTCGAAATGCAGTCCTTGATCGAGGGATGAGCGTCGATGTATGAGCGGGTCTTCTCTGCGATGCTCTCTTTCGGGGGAGCCTTATTCATCAATCGAAGATAAATATCCCGAGTATTAAAGAATTTTCAATCTGACCGTTCCAGATGAATTCATCACATGAGTCAACGATCGGTCAGGAAGCGCTGTAGCGTCGCGTCGAAGATTCCCGTGGAGTGCTGCTCCACTATCAGAGGAGGCACCAGGCGAACCACGCTGCCCCCACAAACATTGACCAGTATCCTGTTCTTGAAGGCGAAGCGCTGGAATGATTTTGCCTCCTCACCCATCTCGATCCCGATCATGAGACCTTTTCCCCTCACGTCCTCCACGATCTCGCTGCCCGCCGTCATGAAAGAGATACGTTCCATCCATGCCGCTCCCATATCGCGGGAGCGCTCCACCAGATTCTCGTCGATAATGGTGGTTATCACCGCGTTTGCGACCGCGCATCCCATGGGGTTGCCGCCGAATGTGGTGCCGTGAGAGCCTGGTGCGAAGGTGGAGGAGATCTCATCGGTCGTGACCATCGCGCCGATGGGGAAACCTCCGCCCATGGCCTTCGCTAGGGTGACCACGTCCGGGACGATGCCGAAGTGCTCGAAACCGAACATCCTCCCCGTACGACCGAAACCGGTCTGGACCTCGTCCATTATCATGAGCGCCCCAAAATCGTCGCATAGATCCCTGACCAATTTCATGAAGCCGGGATCGGAGGGAACTATCCCTCCCTCCCCTTGCACCGCCTCCAACATGACGGCCGCGGTTTCCCTTGTGACCATCCCTTTGAGCTGCTCCTCTGATGCGTAATCGAACATCTCGAAGGCATCGGAGAGAAGGGGTTCGAACCCTTGATGGTAGTTCTTCTGTCCCGTTGCCGAAAGGGCACCCGCGGTCCTTCCATGGAAGGAGTTCAGGGCTGACAGCACCTTGGCCCTTCCAGTATGCTTGATGACCAGCTTGAGAGCGGCCTCGTTCGCCTCGGCCCCGCTGTTGACGAACATGGACCTGTTCAGGCCGTCGGGCATGACGGAGGCGATGGTCTCGGCCAGCTGAGCCTGTTCCTTGATGTAGTAGAGATTGGAGACATGCATCATTCTGTTGGCCTGGTCACAGACCGCCTTGATTATGTTCGGATGGGCATGACCGAGTGCGCATACCGCTATACCGGCTACAAGATCGAGGTACGGTTTCCCGTTCAGGTCGTACAGGAACTCCCCGACGCCGCTCTCGAAGCAGACCTTCTCCCTTCCGTAATTCTGGAAGAGATAGGCCCTGTCCAGCTTAATTACTTCATCCAGATTCATATGAACACCGCAATCAGCAGAAGGTGATCGTGGTCCCGCTGTTGACCCCCATGAGCAACTGATTCAGTATTGAGTTCGGCTCCTTCCCGTCCACCATGTGGGCCCTCTTGACCCCGTGTTCGATGGCCAGGCAGCAGGCCTCCACCTTCGGGATCATGCCTCCGGATACCACCCCGGTCTCGATCAGCTTCTCCATCTCGGTGATGGTCATCCTCGGGATGATGGTGTCGGGGTTGCCGATCTCCCTCATCACACCCGGAACGTCGGTAACCAGCACCATCTCCTCGCATCCAAGGGCGCGCGCGAGGTGCCCCGCGGCCGTGTCGGCGTTGACGTTCATCTCCCTTCCCGATATGTCAGCGCAGATGGGACAGATGACCGGAACGAATCCGCTGGCGCAGAGTGTTGAAATGATGGTGGGATCCAGAAACTTCACCTCCCCCACGTTGCCCAGGTCCACCTTCATCGGCCCCCCGTCCCGCTCCACCTCCACCGGGGGCTTCTTCTCGCAGAGTATGGTGCTCCCTTCGCTTCCCGAGATGCCGATCGCCTTCATGCCGGTTGCCCTAAGACCGTCCACGATGCTCTCGTTGATGCTCATCAGGACGTCCTTGACCACGGTCATCGTCTCATCGTCAGTAATGCGGAGCCCAGCGACCTTCCTGACCTTCAGGCCCCTCCTCTCCATCTCATCAGATATGTTGGGACCTCCGCCGTGCACCACGATGGGCTTAAGGCCCAGGGAGACCAGGAGAGCGATTTCCTGGGTCATGCGCTCCAAGTCGCCGTTCCCGTTCAGGGAGTTGCCTCCGAACTTGATCAGGATCTTCTTACCGCGGAGCTTCCAGATCCTCGGGAAAGATTGGGTCGTGAAGTTGAGGTCCACATGATCACCTACGTGGTGTATTCCGCGTTAATCTTGACGTACTCATAGGAGAGATCACATCCCCACGCCTCGGCGAAAGAATCTCCGAGACCTATGTCCACCGTGATGTGGATCTCCTGCTTCTTCAGGAGCTCCTTGAGGGGGGCCTCGCCCGTTCCGCAGGTCTGTATCAGGGGCTCCCCCTGCTCGTATATCGGGATCATGGTGCCGTCCGCCCCCATGAACAGGTTCATCTTCTCAGGGATCATCTCCGCTCCCGAGTACCCCACGGCGCAGAGAATGCGGCCGTAGTTGGGATCCGAACCGAAGATCGCGGTCTTGACGAGGTTGGAGGAGACGATGGCCCTTGCCGCCTTCCGGGCGTCGTTGGTGGACCGCGCACCCCTCACGAGCACGGAGATGAGCTTCGTCGCCCCCTCACCATCCATGGCAATCTGCTTCGCCAGCGTCTTGGCCACGTACTTGACTCCATCCCAGAACGCATCGGAATCGTCAGCGGACATCCCCCCAGCCATCCCGTTGGCCAACAGAACGGACATGTCATTGGTGCTCTGATCGCCGTCAATATCGACCTGGTTGAAGCTGGAGTCCATTATATCCTGCCACTTCCCATCGAACCCGGGGGAAAGGGAGGCATCGGTGGTAATGAAGCTGAGAGTGGTGGCGTGGAGCGACCTCATGGAAGGGGAGATCATCCCGCTCCCCTTTGCCATCCCACCGATGATCACCCTGGTGCCGTCCTCCAACGTGATCTCGCAGGCGGCCTCCTTGATCACCGTGTCCGTCGTCATGATGGCCTGGGCAGCCTCGATATCATTCCTACGACCGCTATCCAGCTTCCCAACAATATGGGAAATGCCAGCCATCACGCTCTCCATGGGAAGGAAGCGTCCGATTATGCCAGTGGACACCACGCCCACCAGATCATCTCCTATGCCGAGAGAGGAGGCGACCCTGCCTACCATTTCCTTCGCGTCATTGATGCCCCTCTCACCGGTCAGGGTGTTCGCGTTACCTGAGTTTATGATGAAGGCCTGGAGCCGCTTGGGATCACGATCCATCATCACCTTCAACGGGGCCCCCTTCACCTTGTTCTGGGTATAGACCATGGCGCAGGTGGCCGGATTCACGGAGAATAATAAGGCGAGGTCGCGCTTTCTCCTCTTGATGCCGCAGTGGATGCCAGCTGCCTTAAACCCTCTGGGGGAGGATATCCCACCGTCGATCACCTTCATATCAGACACCCAGGCCCGGAAATCTCAGTCCGGTCGTCTCGTCAAGATTGAACATCAGATTGGCGTTCTGAACGGCCTGTCCCGCCCCTCCCTTGGTGAGGTTGTCGATGACGGCCATGACTACCAGGTTCCTCCCACCGACGATCTCGAAACCCACCTCACAGAAATTGGAGCCCACTACGGAGGCGATGTTGGGCGTTCCATTCACCCTGATGAAGGGGCTGCCCTGGTAGAATTCCTCGTATATGTTGTACAATGATTCGTGATCCATCTTCTCGTGGAGCGTGAGGTAGCAGGTGGTGAGGATGCCCCTGACGATGGGGACCAGGTGGGGCGTGAAAACCACATCCACCTCACCATTTCCCACGGTCTCCAGTACCTGCTTGATCTCAGGGGTGTGGCGGTGCTTTCCGATCTTGTAAGGGGTTATTCCGCCCGCGCAGGTGGGATGATGCGTTATCTGGGACGGTTCCGCCCCCGCCCCGGAAGTCCCGCTCTTCGCGTCCACTATCAGCTTCCCTTCCACCAGGCCATCGGCGAAGAGGGGGGCGGTCGCCAGCACCGCACTCGTTGGATAGCATCCGGGGTTGGCCACGAGCTGGGCCGAGGCGATGGCGTCATGGAACAGCTCCGGTATGCCATACACGGCCCTGTCCAGATTGTCTGTGTCGCGGTGGTCTATGCCGTACCACTTCCGGTACTCACGGGGAACCTTCAACCTGTAATCACCGCTGAGATCGACCACTTTGATGCCCCTCTCCAGCAGAGCGGGAGCGAAGTCCATCGAGGCTCCATGCGGGGTCGCCAGGAACGCCAGGTCTATGTCGGAATCCTCACCCAGTACATGATTGAACCTGAGATCAACAAAACCCTTCAGGAAGGGGTGGACCTTGCTCACCTTGATCCCGGCCTGCCTCCTGGATGTCATGGCGACGAGTTCCATCT
>CAZQLP010000054.1:0-10593 GCA_964594225.1 uncultured Methanomassiliicoccales archaeon | reverse complement strand
GGAGCGTACCTCCACACGCTCAGCGGACGGTAACGGAGATCGAAGGGCTGGAGTTCCATCAGCTGCTCCAAATCCATTTTCACGGTGAGGAGGCCACCGCAGGTGGGGCAGGTGTTCAACCACTCGTCCTCGACCTCCCTTCCGCACTCCCAGCATCTTACGGTGTAGCCCATACACGAACCTTCAGGGAAGATATCCAGTCCCCTGCTCCATAGTTGTGGGAACTCAGACTCGGATACAACGATGGTCTCGGCTCATAAAGGTTTCGTCCTCCAGGCTGCACGGACCCGGTTTCCCTGGTCGGATATGCTGAATTCCTATGATGAATGCGATAATGGGATAAGTATCGGCTCCGATAACATGGAGAATGGCAGCGATCGATGTAGCGGGTGCTAGGGGAACGGTGACGGACCCCGAGGCGATGTACCGGGCATTGAACGGGATGGAAGGGACAGTGGCCGCCCTTGACCCGAGAATGGTGTGCGGGAGAGACCACCTCCTCAGTGCGGCCCGCCACGCCGTCAGGGCTTTTGCTAGGGGCAGCAACTCCTCCAGCAATCTGGGTCTGGAGACGATCCTGTACGCCTCGGGAGAGAGGCAGATCTCTCGGGCCCTGAGCAAGATGGGCGTAACCGAGGGAGCGGAAGGGGTGGCCCTGGTGATTTTCGATACCGCCCCCGAGGAGGTCATCGGTTCCCTGGGCATGACAAGGGATGACGGGCTTCTGGAGTGCACCGTTCGCAAGCTGCTGGCATACGGCATATCAAAGGAGGAGATGGAATCGGTCCCTGGGGATCTTGGGGCAGACCTCGTCTTGGAGAGGGTGGCCTTCGTGGAGATGCTGAAGAGATGACGCCCATTCATACTCTAGCGGATAATAACGTGGAAAGGTTAATGTGCTCGACCCTTGATTCTTCAAGTCCTCCACCAAACAGAGGATCGCGATCGGAGTGTAACTGAGTGACCGGTGGATACCTGGAGCAGCTCCAGCTGACCAAGCAGCTGGAGCAGCAGGCCAAGAAGGCCGCGAAGAACCGCGAGGCGGCGGAGAGCAAGCTATCTGAGTCAGAGGAGCTCATAGCATCCGCAAAGAGGATCGAGGCGAACGCGGCCAAGGCCGAGAAGATGCTCGTGGAGGCCAGTGAAGCATTCACAAGGAAGGACTACAAGGGAGCCTTGAGCCTGGCCACGAAATCAATCGAGGTGGCCATGGAGTCCAAGACCGTCAGGGTGGAGGACATCCTCTTTTCCACACAGGAACTTCTTGACCAGATGGGCGACCTCACGGTGAATGCCGGAGAGCCCACGGACGTCATTGCGAAGGCAAGGGGCCTCATCGAAGAGGGACAACTGGACGAGGCCTACGTCACGGCGAACGACGCATGGGACCTGACGGAGAGATTCATCAACGCCAGGATGGCGGACGAGTTCGAGAGGGCACAGTCCCTGCTGCTCATGGCCGAGGGAGAGCAGATCGACACCGAGACCGAAAGGGAGCAGTTGACCCAGGCCAGGAAAACGCTCGAGAGCGAGGACTACGTGGAATCCCTGGACACGCTCAACTCCTGCTTGGAGTCTGTCACCGATGACCTAACCAACCTCTTCCAAAGGAGAAGGCAGAAGCTTGACCACGGAATGGAGGAGCTCGGGGATCTCGACATAGATCTCCAGAGGGTCAAGGACAAGCTCGCGAAGGCGGATGCCTACCTGGATTCCACAGAGATGGAAGAGGCGCTCTCCAACCTCACCATCGCCGAGGGAGAGTTCAAGAAATTATTCTCCCGCACCCTGCTGTCGGCCTTTGACTCAATAGAAAAAATATGCTCGCTGCTGGCCACGTACGGGGAGGATATGAAAGAAGCGAAATCCAGCATTTCAGAGGGGCGCAAGCTCACCCGAGATGGTGAGCAGTGGGGCGCTCTAGAGATCTGCCGCAACCTGATTGGTGAGATGGGCGACAGAGAGCTGAACGTCCTCCTGGACCAGATGTACAGGCTCAAGCCGAAACTGCAGATAACCAGGAGGATGGGAAATGATATCACCAAGCCAGTGATGCTCCTGGAGAATTCTAGACGGATCATGAGGGAGGGGAACTTCGAGGGCGCGGTGGACATGGTTCACCAGGCCGACGTGATGCTGGAGAAGGAGCTGGAGGGATTCAGGGAGGTGGAGATGGAGCTCGAGAAGACAGAGGACCTCATGACGCAGGCCGAGAAATACGGCCTGAACAGGGACAGCGCCCAGGGGTCCATGAAGGTGGCCAGAGGTCTTGCTCTCAAGGGCGATCTCACGGAGTCCCTCGAACAACTCAAGATCGCGCAGAGGAATCTGAACAACGGAATACAGCAGTACCTGGGCAGTGAGATCATGAGGATCGAGCTTCTCCTGGCCTCGGCCATGCGGATGGGTACGGATGTCTCCGGGGAGAACGCCATGATCGACGAGGTCATGGAAAGGGTGCGGAAGGGCGACTATGAGGGCGTCGACGAACCCCTTGAGGAGTGCAAGCTCAAGGTCAGGGACTTCCTGGCGGAGAACGCGGAGACGGCCCTCGAGAACGCGAGGAAGCTCCTACACAAGTACGAGGGAATGGCGGATATCACCTCCTCCCGCGTTATCCTAGACGAAGCATCCTCGGCATGCGAGTCCAAGGACTTCGACAAGACCTTCCGGCTGGCCGAGAAGGCGGTGCACGAGCTGGAGAGGCAAGAGAACGAAGTATTGGAGGGCGGCCTGAAGGAAATCCGACGCCTGCTGGATATCAACAGTGACCTGGGAGCGGAGAGCTCCATGATCAACGAGAGGGTTGCCAAGGCGGAATCCCTGAGGCTTGACGGTAAAACCAAGGAGGCGATCGAGGTCGTCCAGGATGTGCTCCAGCTGGCCGGTTCCCCGGTCAGGGAGAGTATCTGGGGAGGATTGGACTCCCTCTCCCGGTCAATATCCTCCGCCCGCAAGAAGGGGGTGGAGGTGGTCAAGATCGAGAAGCTGGCCGAGAGGGTCTCGAAGTACCTAGAGCGAGAGTTCATAGCGGACGCGTACGACACCCTCCACAGGGCGGAGGAGGAGCTGCGGACCATTATCGATCAACACAGGGAGATCTGCGAGCTCATCGAGGAGGTGGAGGGACTGCTAAAGGAGGCCAAGGACAACGGCATTGATGCCAGCGGCGCGGAACAGTTGTCCCAGCAGACCAGGCTCCTCTTTGATTCCGGGGAATACCAGAAGGCCATCGAGCTGGCAAGGAAGACCATGGAGGAGGCCGAGACCCAAACGGCGACGGTGATGGCTCCCCGACGCCTTCAGGAACTCCGAAACATTATTGCCACCGGCAAGAGAATGGGGCTCGATGTGTCGAGGGAGGAGGCGGGGACGGAGGCCGTTCAGAGGACCTTCGATTCCGGTGATTACGCGGCCACCCTGACAGCTACCAAGACCCTCAGGAGAGATATCAGGACCCGCATCGTGGAGAAACTTGAGGATGAGATCTTGGCGGCCAGGGACATGATCGTAAGGGCGAGGGAGGTGGGAGCGGACGTCTCTGCCCTGGACAGTATCGTGGACAGGGGGGAGAAGTTCCTCTCCGAAGGGAGGATAAACGATGCCCTGAGGGCAGTGGACCTGGTGAAGAAGGAGCTGGACCAGGGGATGATAGTGGAGCGTAAGGCCAACGAGGGCATAGACCGCGCGGTGGGCATCATCTCCAACGTGCGGAAGGCCGGCATCGAGCCCGCTGGAGCGCTGGAGATACTGAGGCAGGCCAGGGACCAGGCCCAGGCGGGAAGGGGAGGGATCGCGTTGGAGCTCGCCAAGAAGGCCATGGATCAGGCGGCGGACACCGCCCGCTCCAAGCTCATGGAGCAATTCAAGAACCTTGAGATGTCCCAGAGGGCCATGGACATAGAGGGGCCGGATCTGGCGCAGGCCTCCAGGATGAAAGCGGATTTCAGGAAGGCCATGGAGGAGTGGAAGTTCACCCAGGCCGTGGGCTTCCTGAAGAACCTGGAAGAGGAGCTCTCCAGGGTCGAGAGGCAGAAGAAGCTGGCAACCCGCACCCTGGAGGAAACGGAGGCCAAGGTGGAAGAGGCCAGGAAGAGGGGGCTGATGTCAGAGAAGGTCGAGGAGCTGTTGAAGGACTCCAAGGATCGGATGGAGGAGGGGATATTCTCTTCCGCGTTCTCGGTGGCCATAAGGTGCAGGGACGAGCTCCGCTCCCTTGAGGACCTCTACGACCGGAGGATAAAGGACCTCAAGAAGCTCAGGGAAAGGATGAAGCACGTGGGGGAGGAGGGCGTGGACGTGGCCGAAGCAGAGGGCTACTTCGACAAGGCGGAAGGGTACCTGAGGGATTTGAAGTTCGAGGAGACCAGCCTCAACCTGAGCAGGGGGGACACGGCCCTCCGGAAGTCCATGGGAAGGTTGATGGAAGCTAGGATGAATGAGCTTCGCAACCTGTACCGTGTCTTCTGTGACATGGGATTGAAGAACGAGGGGATTGGTGATCTTGCCTCCTCACTCATCGAGAAGAAGAGACTCAGGATGGAGGATTTCGATCAACTGGGCGAATGCCTGGGGCAACTCAGGGAGCTGTTGACCAACAACCTGAGGACCATGGCTGGGGAGATCGAGGGCAGGATCCAGGTGGCGGCCAACTCCGGTGCGGATGTCTCCACCAGCGAACACCTCCTAGCCCAAGCAAGGGAACTCATGGCGGGGGGAAACATCTCCGAGGCGCACATGGTTACGAAGGAGTCGGAAGGTTCCATCGGAGTGGCCATGGACGAGCGCCGCGATTACATGGAACTCAGGATGCGCTGCGAAAGCCTGGTGGAGAACGCCCGGCGAAACGGCCTGGTCATGGAAGGGGTGATCGATTTGTTCACCAGGGCGGAGGGGGAGAGGGAGAGTTCCTACAACGACGCGATCGGGACCATGAAAGAGGCCCTGAAGAGGGCGGAGGAGGAGGCGGCGTCCTACCTTCCCGAGCTGGATATTGACATCGATTTCATCGATTCCCCTGTCATGAATCAGTGGATGAGGACCAGAGTGAAGATAACGAACGACAGCAGGGCGATGGCCCGGGATATCGAGATGGAGCTCTCAGGGGAGATCGAGGTGAGGGGACTGGAGACCATCAAGAAACTCAGGGGTAACGAGTCCAAGGAGATTGAGTTCGAAATCCTACCCTTGCGCCGAGGTGACATCGAGGTGACCTTCTCGCTCTCCTGCCGCCCCGTACTCTCGGACGATACCTTCGGGTTCGAGTCCAAATTCGAGCTTGATGCTAGATGAGAGGGGACAATTCCCTCGATCGAATGGACATGATCAGCGGGTGATGGATTCCCAATCTAGAAAGGAATAAAAAGCAGAGGGGGGCAAAGCCCCCATTCTTTTCTCAGTCACCGGAATGCGCGTTCACTGGCACGAATTTGTATCCGTAGTGGATTATACCGCCCGGGCCCTCGTCCCCGAGCTTGCGCATCGTGAAACGCACCCTCATCCCGATGTCCACCTCCATCGGATCGCAATCGATCACCTGGGCGGAGATCATTATACCCTCATCGAGCTTAATCATGGCTATGACGTAGGGCTTGATCATCTCGAACTGGGACGGGGCGTCATGCACCACGGAGTAGGAGAATACCTCCCCCTCCCCCTTGAGGTGCACTCTCTCCATCTTGCCTATGGACATGCGGCGGCAGTCCGGACAAACGGAGCGGGGCGGGAAGAATATCTTGTTGCACTCCCCACAGCGGACACCGATCAGGTTGTACCTGCTGGGATTCTCCCTCCAGTACCTGGGGGCGGTCATCTAGGCCACCCCCATGATGTGGATCACGACGGTGGAACCGGTACCGCCCACGTTGTGGGTCATCCCCACCTCCGCGCCGTTCACCTGCCTCTTGTCGGCCTCTCCCCTGAGCTGGGTCACTATCTCGACCGCCTGGGCAACCCCAGTGGCCCCTATCGGGTCACCGCGGGCCTTCAGGCCACCAGAGGTGTTCACCGCTATTCGCCCTCCGAGCTCGGTTTGGCCGTCCATGGTGGCCTTTCCACCCTCTCCCTTCTCGAAGAATCCGATATCCTCGATGGCCAGTATCTCGGATATGGTGAAGTTGTCGTTCACCTCGGCCACCTGGATGTCACCGACCTCCACATTCGCCCGCTGACAGGCATTGTTCGCGGCGACGATGGTCGCGTCGAAACGGCATATGTCCTTCCTATGGTGAAGGGCCAGGGTGTCGCTCGCCTGCGCGGAAGCGAGAATCCTTACCGGTGTGTCGGTGTAGTTCTTGGCCCTCTCCATCGCGCAGAGCACTACCGCCGCCGCCCCATCGGAGTTCGGGGCGCAGTCGAACATCCCTAGGGGTTCGGCCACCGGGGGGGAGTGCAGTACCGTCGCGGGCTTGATCTCCCGCCTGAACTGGGCATTGGGATTCATCGACCCGTGCCTGTGATTCTTGACGGCCACCTGGGCAATCTCCTCCCGGGTGGTGCCGTACTCGTACATGTGTCTGCGGGCTATCATGGCGTGCAGAGATGAGAAGGTGGCTCCCATTATTGACTCCCATTGCTGGTCCGCCGCGGAACCCTGGATGGCATTGGAAGCCGCATCGCCCACGTCAGTCATCTTCTCCGCCCCGCCAACGACCACTATGTCATGGATACCTGAGGCGACCGCCATGTAACCCTGTCTCAGGGCAAGCCCGCCGGACGCACCGGCGGCCTCCACCCTGGTCGCTGGGATGTTATCCCGGGCCATGCCCGAGTAATCGGCTATCAGGGCACCGATATGCTCCTGGTCGATGAACCTCCCGGCTGACATGTTGCCCACGTAGAGAGCGTCGATCTCCTCCCCCGAGAGGTTGGCGTCGTACACCGCCGCCAGTCCGGCCTCTATGCCGATGTCCCTGAAGGACTTGTCCCACATCTCGCCGAACCTGGTAATCCCGATCCCGATGACCGCTACCTCCCTCATCACGTCACCCCCTTCATCAGGATCTTACCCCTGAATTTCGCGTAGGTGGCGTAGTCGATGAACTTCTTGTTCTCCACCAGCTCCCTCACAGTGGGGGCGGCGGTCTTCCGAATGCGCCTGATACCCGGTGTGACCGTGATATCGAAGGCATCGCTTCCCGCACCCGAACCGTAGGCAATGGCTAGTATACGCTCTCCGGGCTGGGCGATATCGAGGATCGCGGACAGCCCCAGGGGGACGCAGCCGGAGTAGGTATTGCCGATGAACGGTGTCAGAAGACCGATCTCGATCTGCTCCTCCGTGAAACCCAGCTGCTTTGCCACCCTCATTGGAAACTTGCCATTTGGCTGATGAAACACCGCGTAATCGTACTCATCCGGCTTCGTTCCAACCTCCTCCATCATGCACTTGGCGTTGGCGATGATATGCTTGAAATATGCCGGCTCACCGGTGAATCTTCCCTCGTGGGAGGGGTAGGGTTGACCCTCCCTCCTCCAGAAGTCCGGTGTGTCGGTGGTGTACGAGCAGGTGTGGTTGATCTTAGCAATCAGTTTCTTGGATCCTATCAAGAACGCCGCCCCTCCGGCCGAGGCGGAGTACTCCAGGGGGTCACCTGGCGCACCCTGGGATGTGTCGGTCCCTATGGCCACCCCAAACTTGATCATCTCCGATCCCACCAGACCCATGCAGGCCTGGATGGCAGCGGTACCAGCCTTGCAGGCGAACTCGAAATCGGCCACAGTCAACATAGGGGAAGCCTCTATAGCCTCCGCCACTATGGTGCCAGAGGGCTTGACGGCGTAAGGGTGCGACTCCGACCCCACGTAAATGGCACCAATATCCTGGGGATCGATATTGACCCTCCTCATCATGTTCCTGGCTGCCTCCACCGAAATGGTAATGACGTCCTCGTCTGGCGAAGGTACCGATTTGCTGAATATGAACAACCCCCGACTGAGAGCTTCCCCGTCGGCCCCCCAGACCTTGCCAATCTCCTGCGGCGTGATCCGGTAGCGGGGGATATATGCCCCGTAACTGACTATTCCAACATCCATTGGTCCTCCTCCTAGTCCATCCTCTCCAATTTTTCAACCAGATTCTTGATCGGCATGTCGATCCTGATAAGTGGGACGCCCTCCAGGGTGGCCAATCTTATCGCTAAATCGTCGACATGCTCCGGCTTTAGATACGCCACCAGAGCGGGTTTCAGGGGATGTGCCCTTATTGCGATCATGGGCGACCGCCCGAACTTCACCCCGGTGAATATCAGGGCCCTCTCGCTGCTCCATCCGTAGATCTTCAGGTAGTCCATGGACGAGAGAGAGGTGATGGCCTTCATGGAGTCTATCACCGTGAACCCGTGTATGTCCCTGTTCAGAGATACGGTGTGGGCGAGGTTCTCGCCGTCAACCAGCTTAAGGAACTCCTCAGTGGAAAGGCTGGTCTTGAACTCCCCTATGCTGATTATGCAGTCGCTCTTCTCCCCCAGATTGTACTTCTTGATGGTGGGGGATCCATGATCGTCGTCGACCGAGATGAACCCGTCAACAATGCGCCTTATTATCACAATTCCCGGTGATTTCCTCCTGCCGGACTCATAGTCGCTGATGACGGAGGGAGAGACCTTCAGCTTCCTCGCCAGCTCCTGCTGGGATATGCCGAACTCCTCCCTCCACTTCCTTATGGTTTTTCCAGCGTCTTTGGAGAGGGTGATCTCCCCAGCGATCTTTTCCCTCAGTTCTTCACGCATGATTCGTGTGTAGATGATGTAAATATTTAAATTTGTCGAATTTAGAATACGACATAATTCGAATAAATACGAAACTGGAAAACGATACTAATTGATCTGGCTTCAATTGATCTCTCATTCAATGAGCGACGGGGAGTCCGTCGAGACGGACGATGAGTGCTCTATGCAATATACCGTGCCCTGGAAGAAACAGACCGGTCCTCGTGGGAACCAATACCTTAATATGCGGAGGCGCAATTCCGAGATTCGCATCCCAGGGGGCTGTGGGGTAACTTGGTTATCCTTGTGGCTTCGGGAGTCATAGATTCCGGTTCAAATCCGGGCAGCCCCACCACTACGCATAGCCAGTAATCTCATTTCTTGGTTCAATAAGGGGGGTCTCGTGCATTATTCCGATAGGATGCTCTTTCCAAGCATCCCTGAGTTGTTTGCCGACGCTACTCTTTTGAATATCCACGTAACTCCTCTGCGTCGTCTTCATATCCAAGTGTCTCAACTGCGCAGACATCGCCGGAAGGCGGCTGAGGTCTTCGTTCACGGTAATGCTCGTCAAGGTGGATCTGAAATCCTTCAACTTGAAAGACACTCCAGATAGGACTTCCACTTTTTGTTTTATCTGCTGGAAACCGTGTGCTGAATAGAATCCATCTCTTCCGCTCGATATACTCGGGAACAGAGCGGCAGCCTCCTTCATTCCATGTCTTTCTACCCATTCCTGTCGTTCCTTGATGTACCGTCCCAAGAAAGGCACCATATCGGGGCGTATTAGGTCTACATTCTGAGGACTCGCCCAACTCCCTTCACCTTTGGGATGTCGCACAAAGAAGACCATCTTGCTCAGGTTCAGGTCCTCCATGTGAGTCAATCTTGCCTCAGTAGGTCGAATCCCCGTCGCGAGGTAAAGCGCTATCATGCCCCTCGCAACCGAACCCGACCATTTCGGCATGTTGTTCAAGGTGACGAAGATTCGCTGCAGGTCTTCCTTGGAAATGACCTTTATGGGCTTCCTAGGCACTTTCGGGAACCGAACATACTCTGCCTTCATTTGCTCGATAACGAAGTTCTTGAAGCATCTCAGGACAGCATTCAGCCATCGCAGATACTTGTCTTCTGTCACTACGTCGAGGTGCTTATCCCGCATCCATTCCATGAATGCCTGAATATCTTCGCGTTTCATATGACGGGGGTCTGTCGTGCTTATCTTACCCCTCTTCTTCAGTTCCTCGAGCACCCTAGCCAAATACCGTAATTTCCTTGCGTCCTCGATCTCTGTCGTCCTTGCTACCATTCCGTGCCTTCTCTTGAGATAATACTCTGTCGCGGAGACGAAAGGAAAGCGCCCTAACCGCAATCCATCCACCTCCAGTTCGTCCGATCGTCTGAGGCGCTTGCGTGCGGTTGCACGGTTCGCAGCCTCGGGCACGGAATTACCAAGATAGCCCGTAAACTTATCGACCCTTAGTTAGCAGCTACAGTGTCCAATATCCCACAGTCTCAAAAGAGGGTTGTGAAGCCGGTTGCGAGCAAAATCGCTCCAATGATTACTGCGATGACGATTGTGATCACCGCAGCCAATACGGCTATCGCTAGTGCAGCCAACCAACCTACCTTGAACAAGGCCTTATAAAGGCCGAGAAAAACGATGAATCCAAGGATGATTCCCACCAAATACGCAATAGCAGGATCGGTGATGGTATCCGTGAAGCGGAAAGTCGCCCAAAACACCAAATAGAACACGATTGTGCCAAGAAGAGTGCCCAGCATCGCTGCACCTCGCGTCGCTCGACCACCCGTCATCGCCTTTGCAGCCAGATAGAGTGGGGTAGAAGCGACTATCCACGCGATCAACAGGACGAATACAGCA
>CAZQLP010000053.1:0-10605 GCA_964594225.1 uncultured Methanomassiliicoccales archaeon | reverse complement strand
CTTACCGTACCTTTCGATGATGTTCCTGGGAGAGTCGATGACCATGAACTCTCCCTGGTTCATGATGGCCACCCTGTCGGAGAGCACCTCGGCCTCTTCCATGTAGTGAGTGGTCAGGATGACCGTCTTCCCTTTGGCCCTCAGGTCCTTGACAACCTCCCACACCTCCCGTCTGGCCCTGGGGTCGAGGCCAGTGGTCGGTTCGTCGAGGAAGATGATATCGGGGTCGTTGACCATGGAGATGGCCACCCCCACCCTCTGCTTCAATCCACCGGATAATGTTCGGAACAGCTCGTTCGCCTTGTCCTCCAGGGCGACCACCCTCACTAGCTCCTCCGCGTTCAGGTGATGATCGAACATCTTGGCGAAATAGTTGATGTTCTCCTTGACGGTGAGAAGGTCGAAGGCATCGAACCTCTGGGGAAGCACCCCGATCCTCTTGATGATCTCCCTGGATTGCTTCCTTATGTCCATTCCCAGGATGGTTACCTTTCCCGCGGTGGCATCCCTGATGCATTCCAGTATCTCCACGGTGGTGGTCTTCCCGGCCCCGTTCGGCCCAAGGATGGAGAACACCTCCCCTCCCTGGACATCGAAGCTCAGGTCATCCACCGCCCTGAGGTCGCCGTACTGTTTGACGAGGTCACTGACCTCGATCACGATCTCGCTCAATCCAAGTGCGCTCCTTGCCACCCATTATCTAGATTCTCTTAGAAAGAGTATGCGGCAATAGAACATACCGAGCGTTTCTGAGTTGAATCTCGAGCCGGGAGCCCCACGGGGGCATAGCTCTGGGGAATCACCTCGGACGGCAACTATATCGGCCAGCAGGTGCATCGGATGTCCCGGAGGAATCACGATGTCCAGTGAGCTGGGTGAGAGGGACCTGGAGCGTTACCGCAGGCAGATGATCATACCCTTGATCGGCGAGCGCGGTCAGATGAGTCTAGCTCGGAGCACGGTGGGGGTGCTGGGCCAGGGGGGATTGGGATCTCCATGCACCCTTTACCTTGCCGCCGCGGGGGTGGGGAGGCTCATCCTGGTGGACCAGAAGCCTCCAAAGCTCTCCAACCTGAACCGTCAGGTGCTTCACGGCGAGAGGGAGGTGGAGGAGGGCATTCCCAAGGCGATGAGCGCCGGTAACAGGGTGGCCGAGCTGAACTCGGACATAGAGGTGGAGGCCCACAACCTGGTGATAGACGCGGATAACATCGGGAGCGTGTTCAAGGACGCGGATGTCATCGTCGACTGCCTGGACAATTTCCACACCAGGTACATCCTGAACGACTACTGCGTGGAGGAGGGAAAACCATTCGTCCACTGCGGGGTCGAGTCGTTCAACGGTCAGATAACCACCATCGTGCCCGGGGAGACCCCCTGCCTGAGGTGTCTGTTCCCGAATGTTCCCTCCAGGGAGGAGGAGATCCCTATAATAGGGGTCACAGCAGGCGTGTTCGGGGCGATGGAGGCAGCGGAAGCGATCAAGCTGATACTGGGTGTGGGAAAGCCCCTGAAGAACCGCCTCCTCCTCGGGGACCTGATGTTCCAGACCTGGGATTTCATCGATGTTTTCAGGTCTGAACAGTGTCCGGTCTGCTCTCAGGTTCCTGATCGAACAGGTCCCTAGCCTGGGTGAAGAGCTCAAGGCTGTTGAGCTCCCCTATGAGCTTGCCCTGCCTGTCCACCACCGGTATGTCGTTCATGTGCTCGTCCAGCATCTTGAGGAGTGCATCGGTGAGCATGCTCTCGGGCCTGACGTAGACAGGTGCCTCCATGACGTTCTCAACGATCTCCTTCAGGGTGTCCCTGAGGAACTTATAGAACGAGAGGGTGCCGGTACGCACGCCCACCCTGTACCCTATCAGCCTTAGAATGGTCTCGGTGGTGACCATCCCTATCAGTTTGTCCTCCCCGTCGACCACATAGACCTTCCTGGTGATGGGGTTCTCCAGCATGACGTCGATCACCTCCCTGATGTTCGCATCCTTGGAGATGGTGGACGGCTCCACGATCAGGCTGTCAGAGACCTCCTCGACGATGAGCTCTGTGAATCTCTTCTGAGTGTAGGGCATGGTTCCTATATCGTCCAGCCTAATAAATCAACTTGTGGGTCGATCCTAGAGGTCCTCCGCGAACAAATCCATGATATGCCTCATGACCATCTTGAGATGGGAGATCGCCTGCACCAGGACCTTCTTCCCCTCGGGGGTGATGGTGTATGTCCTCTGCATCCCCTTCTTCTCACTCGTGATCAGCCCCTTCCTCTCCAGTTCCTGCAGGGCGGGGTATATGGACCCCGGGCTCGGTCTCCAGTCCTTCTCTGTAAGACGCTCGATGTCCCCCATGAGGGCGTAGCCGTGGGAGGGTCCATTGGAGATGAGTTTGAGGAGTGTGAGCTTGAGGAAACCCGTCTTGAACCCGTTCCCCCCGAAGGCCTTCTTGAAACTCTCCCCGTCCTCCATTGCTCGACACCTCAGATGAAGTAGAACCTTGTCTCGTGCTTACTGCAGACCTGGGCCAGCCTCTCCAATCTCTCCAGCACTCCACTGTAACGGCGGACCATCATCTTCCCCTCCTCGGGAAGCTTCTCCCGGAGGAGTTCCACCTCATCCAGCAGCCGCCTCGCGTCCTCGGGGGAGAACACGCTCCCCTCCGCGACGGCTTCCGGGGCGCCGGCGATGATGTCGCAGGAGTGCCTCTTGGCCATGTCCGGCAGCAGGCTGTTCCCGGGACCGAAGGTGCCGATACAGCCCCTCCCCTTGTCCCAGGAGAGGGGGCATGAGGCGCAGGTCTCGTTCATCTCATCGAACGAGAGCATGTCCCATTCCGTCAGGACATCCTCGTTCCCCTTTCTCGAAATGACCTCCTCCCTCACCTCTGGAGGGAGGTCCTTCATGATGAGCCAGCCGGTGTACCGCTTCTCCGCCCTGGGTATGAGAGCCTCCCTGTCAGCCTTCCTCTTCACCTTCTCCAGGTAGACAAGCTCCTGCTCATCATTCAACCTGTTACGCTTCAGGAACTGTTCCCACGAATCCCCGAACACCTCCTTGACGATTTCAACTGGGATAACCAGATCGTACTCCGCGTACTCCTCCAGACCTCCTATCGAGTCCAGGTGCACCATTATGATCGTCATCTTGGCATTCTTGCACAGCGAATTGTCGCTGTCTAGCTCGCGGATGGCCATGCTGATTCCCAGTTGCTATGCCCCCTGTTGCTTGTGAAGAAAGTGCTCCTCTATATATTTATTCCCGCTTCGAGATTTGGTGAATGCCGGCGGCGCAGGCAGCGTGCGAGTGAGAATGTATATATGATGACATCGCCATAATACTCATGTAGGTGTGGGAATGATCACTACGTCACTATCGGAGTGGGGGAAGATCAAATGGAGAGATTATCTACTGGCATAACAGGTCTCGATAGCATCATGGGTGGTTACCAGTGCGGGAAGTGCATTCTGATCACGGGGACCGCGGGATCGGGGAAGACCATAATGGCGCTCCATCTCATCCAGAAAAGCTGCTCCGATGGCAAGAAGTGCACCTACGTGGCCATCGAGGAGAGCAAGGAGGATCTCTTCACGCAGGCATCCCTCTTCGGCTGGGACTTCATAAAGTTCGAGGAGGAGGGGATCCTCGACGTCATCCAGGTTCTGGAGGAGAGGATGGTGGAGGCCAAGTACAAGTTCAACCTCTACGGGTCCGATACCGGGTTCGGGGGGATCCTGGATGTCATAGAGAAGGACACGGAGATAGCGGTCATAGACAACCTCGGGGTTGTATCACTGGACATGACCCTCTCCCAGTTCAGGCAGCAGCTCGATTTTCTCGTCTACACGCTCACCAAGCGGAATTGCACCTCGCTGATAATCTCCGACGAGACCCTCATGAAGGACAAGAAGGATGTCGCCTTGTACTCCGTGCAGGGGGCCATCAGACTCATGAAGAGGGACAACCCCTACACCGACTCCAGGGAGCGGGCCATGGAGATCGTGAAGATCAGATCCACCGCTGTTCCAATAGATTACTTGATCTACGAGATAGGGAAGAACGGTATCCAAATCATTTCCTGAGTGCGTTCCAGCTTCACTTGATCAGCTAACAGCATCATCAGGTCCACTGCCTCCCTCCGATTCCGCATCGGTCTTGGCATGCGGCCTGGGCATGATTATCCTGTTGGGATGATTGGAGCTCTTGATGGTGGCGTTGTCCCCGGTACTCTCACTGTCAGTGGATGATGCATCCTGGATCTCTTCGGTTCCGGATGCCCCGTCCACCGTCTGAACCAATTCCTTCCCCGTTTCCGAGGTGCTTTCACCGGGCGCCACGGCTGCCTGAGGCGGTGTCTGCGCCTGCCGGGCGTCTTCTTCCTTCTTTCTCAGGAACTCCTCTCTGAAGGAAGGTGCCTCCGCCAGGTAGAACAGCGCCTTGAGGGAGACGGCGAACATGAACAGGAGCAGCAGTGGGGCGAATTCTACCCCCACCCCCACGACGTCGATGGAGGATTCGATCTTCCCTCCCAGGGCGGCGAACCACAGCCAAACGCATATGAGGGCGACGTACGCAATCCCAAAGGTCATCCGGGAGTACGATCCCTTAGGGTAGAACCCCACGAAGAACGCGATGGCTATGACCGGTATGGCGAATATTATCAGGGAGGTCCTGACCATGTCCAGCTGGTACATGGGCAGGTATTCCTCAGCCCCCATGCCGTTCAGCAGAGAGATGAGGATGGTCACGATGATCGTGGGAATGACCAGGTACTTGACCGCGGCCAGCACCGAGCTGATCACCCCCTTGCCGACCTTTCCATTGTCAAGAGTGAAATCTCCCATCACATCACCTCACATCGGGGTGCCACTGGTAGTGGTAGACATGGTCAGCGGTCACCCCTTCCACCTCGATCTCGAACTCGAATATGAGCTCCTCCTCGTGGAACATGAGCCACTGGCTCGCCTCCTCGCTCAGGAGGAAGAAGAGCGTTCCCTCGGTGTATCCATGCAGGGTTATCCGGTCCGTGGCGTTCGCCATGATCGAGGTGCAGTTCCTGAGCGTGCAATCGATCCCTATCTCGGTGCCGTCCAGCATGTCCGAGGCCTCGATGAAGTAGGGCACGTTGATTTCGATCTGGCTTCCCACCATGGTGTAGTGGATGCCCTCTTCGTTGATCCCGTAGTCATTGATCATGGGAGCCCATTCCATCTCCTGGCTGATGTTGGCCTTCAGGGTCAGGAGCTTCATCATGTAGGTGGTTTCCATCTCCACAAGCATGTCGAAGGTGGTGCCGTTGAAGACTATGTTGCGCATTCCCTCCTCGCCGATCTCGTCAGGGTCTATCTCCATGTCGATGCTGACATCGGTCGTTCTTCCCGTGTTGATATCGACCGGTGTGCTCCGGTAGTCCGTTATCACGTTGCCGTCGTCATCCTCCAGGTATAGGTGGAGACTGAAGTCCTCGAAGTCGTAGAATCCACCGTTGTAGATCTTCACCATCTGGTTGTAGGCGATTACGTCTTCCTGGACCGTCCAGCTGGTCGGTCCCTCTGGGATATCAATATTCATGCCGCCCATCGCCAGTGGAATCACGCCCATGATGACGATCGCAAGGATGACGATGCTAACTCCCACTATGCCCAGCCTCACGCCGAGCAGACCCCATTTCATCGTTCATCCACCCCATCCAGTTTATAAAATCCTTTTTGACAGAATATCCTCGTTGATAACAGTATCCTGCCCCTCTACAGCGGCATCCAGGAGGTCGCGGGTCTCGTCAAGCTGATTATTACTCACGGTGAATTACACCAAAAGCGTTATAACAAGAGCGTCTCAATGAAGCGTACAGGGATTATGTGGAGCTGGACGAATTAACCATCGAATGCCCTATCTGTGACAAATTGATACCCGCGACCTCAAAGAGGTGTCCGTTCTGTGGCACCGAACTGTCAATGAGTGGGCTCGACGAGCTTGAGGAGTTGGCCATGAATATCGGGTCCATGGATTATGTAGAGCCCCCAAAAGCCCCGGAAGAGGCCGTGGACGTGGGATTACCAGAGGTCCCTGAGGTTATCGAGGGGTCGGGGGAGGATCCCGTGCCCGATGAGGCCCCAGTCGAGGCCGAGTCCAAGGAGGATTCCTTACCAGACACGGATGACATGGAGGGGCCAGATAACAAGATCTCCAGCAGGGAGGAGAGACTTGCCCTCAAGGCCAAGAAGAAGGAGGAGAAGGCCCTGAGTAAGAAGGAGAGGCGGGAGAAGAAGCTGAAGCGAAAGGCCGAGAAGCGGACCTCGAAGGAATCCAGCCCAGCGGAGAAGGACTCCTGATCGCTCCTGGACAAGCGACATCCCAAGCATTTTTTATTCCGCATCCTCATTCAATGGGCATGGCGGAGATCAGGATCAAGAAGCGCCGGCGCCTCCGCAGCAAGGATATCAGGGCACTGGCCGCGGAGATCAAGGAGAAGACTGGGAGAGACAGCTTCACCGTCGAGGACCTGGTCGATGGGGGTTCCAGCTCTGAATTCGACGTCGTATTCGTGGACGGTGAGATCCGGGCATTGGTGATAGATGGAAAGGCATTCCTTACCATAAGGGGAATTCTGAAGTACGGCGCCGACAGCGGGTTCATCACGGTGGACATGGGAGCCGTGTCCTACGTCGCCAACGGGGCGGACATCATGGCCCCCGGGGTGGTGGGTGCGGACCCTGATGTGGAGGAGAACGACCTGGTCTGGATCCGTGATGAGAGGAACCAAAGACCATTGGCCATTGGGATGGCGATCATGTCCGGCCCAGCGATGGTGGAGGCCACATCGGGGAAGGCCGTGAAGACGATCCACTACGTGGGCGACAGGCTGTGGAAGTACGACGAGAGCTAGCCGTCCAACACTCCATATTCTTGTTAGGGTACTGAAAGGTTTAAAAGCAAATCCCACTATTACAATCAAGTGGGATTTCATGGCACTGTTTAAGAAGCCTTTTTCTAGATCAAGGGAAGAAGTCCAGACCGTAGAGACTGATCAGTACATAGACCTCAGTCAGCTCCACTTCGAGGAGGAGAGCCCTCTGAGCGGGGCCGGGATGGTCAAGGTCGCGGAGCTCTACCGCTACGAGGATGTCTCCTCGATAGCCAAGCCAGTGTACAACGGCAACATCCTGCTCATAGACTACTCCGCGGTGCAGAACGATTCTCTTACCCTCAAGAGGATAACCAGCGAGCTCAAGGCGGTCGCCAGGGATACCAACGGTGATGTGGCGGCCATAGGCAAGAATCTTATCGTTGTCACCCCGAACGGCATCAAGGTGGACCGACACAAGATTAAGGGCGGCTTCCAGTAGTGCCGTCTGGGTTTCTAACCCCCAAGGACAATTCCAGCGTGAGCTGGAGGTACTGGTAACCTTCATAATGTTCCCCCTCGATACCAACCCGTTGACAGGACACAAGACCATTCACGACAGCGTTCATGGAAGCGTTAGGCTCTGGGGCCCCTACCTAAGGCTGCTCGAGAGGCCCGAGATACAGCGTCTGCACCACATCCATCAGTTGGGGCTCGCCCATCTGGTCTTCCCCGGAGCGAACCACACCCGGCTGGAGCACTCGCTGGGGACCTTCTTCATCGCGGGAATGATGGCCCGCTCGCTGGAGCTGGACGAGGTGGAATCGAACGAGGTGCTGGCCGCGGCGCTTCTCCACGACCTCGGGCATCCTCCATTCTCCCATACTCTGGAGACGGTGATCAGGGACCGCATCGGCCTGGATCACATGGAGATGACGCGGGCCATGATCATGGGCGAGATGATCGGCCTGGACCCGCGCTCATCTGAGATGCTGGACGACCCCGGTACCATCAAAGATCTGCTCGAGGAGGAGGGCATATCCGCCCAAAAGGTGGGAGACCTCATAGCCCAGGATGAGATTGGCAGGGTGGGGCAGGACCATCTCATGGTGGAGGGGGGGCAGACCCATTTCGGAACAAGCAGCTACCAGAGGCAGATCATCCACGGTCCGGTGGACGCTGACCAGATGGATTACCTGCTCAGGGACGCCCACTATACCGGCGTGGCGCACGGAACCATCGACCTGGACAGGATCATGGGGACCATAGCCATCCACCACGGCGACATGGTGGTGCGCAAGGGAGGGGTGGTGGCGATCGAGGGACTACTGGTGGCCAGGGCCCTGATGTACACCTCAGTGTACTTCCACAAGACGGTGAGAATAGCGGAGATGATGCTGTGCAAGGCGGTGGAGATGTCGGATGACGGGGTGCTCGAGAACATCCAGGCCGAGACGGACTGTTCCTTATCCAGGAGGCTGTTGGACCAGGGAGGTCGACCGGCCAGGCTGATCACCGAGATGACGTACCGCAGGCTCTTCAAGAAGGCCTTCTCCCTCAATACCTCAGAGCTGAGCGATGCCCAGAAGGAACAGCTCCTTCCCCTGACCGACTACCAAAGGAGGAAGGCAAGGGAGGTGGAGATCGCGGAGAGGGCCGGGGTGGACATCGGGGATGTGATACTGGATGTGCCATCAAAGGAGCTCATGCTCTCCGAGCCAAGGATCGGTAAGACCGACGTGCCCATACTGGACGACGGTAGGGTGAGATCACTCTCCAAGTACAGTCCCCTGGCGAGGGCACTGCAGTATCGTAGCGTCTACGACTGGGCGGTCATGGTCTCATGCCCAAGGGATCTGGTGGAGAAGGTATCAGGGGCGGCCGGGAAAGCGCTCTTCCCTTGATCACCCCTTCATTACTCCTATGGGTGACAGTCTGATAACCGGACGGGCGAGCCCTGCCCCCTCCACCACCCTGATGACGTGGTCAACATCCTTGTATGCCCCCGGGGCCTCTTCCATGATGCCCTCCTTTGTGACCGATCTGACGTAGATACCTTTGCCCTCAAGCTCCTTCCTCACACCGTTCACGCTGTACTTGCGTATGGCGGCCTTCCTGGACATCACCCTTCCCGCCCCATGGCAGGTGGATCCAAACGATTCCTCCATGGCGTTCTGGGTGCCGACCAGTACGTAGGAGCCAGTTCCCATGTCGCCCGGTATGATCACGGGCTGTCCAACGGCCGAGTACTTGGCCGGCACCCCATCATGACCGGCAGGGAATGCCCTGGTGGCCCCCTTCCTGTGGACGCAAACCTCCCGCTTCTCTCCATCCACCACATGCTTCTCCCTCTTAGCGATGTTGTGCGCCACATCGTAAACCAGCCGCATGCCCATGTCCTCCGGGGACTGCCTGAACATCTCCTGGAAAGAGTCCCTGACCCAGTGGGTGATCATCTGGCGGTTGGCCCAGGCGAAGTTGGCGCCGCAGGCCATGGCCGCGAAGTAATCCTGTCCGTCCACGGAGGTAATCGGAGCGCATGCCAGCTGCCTGTCCGGAAGGGCTATCCCCCTCTCCTTCACGGAGCGCTCCATGACCTTGAGGTAATCGGTGGCTATCTGGTGGCCGCATCCCCTTGACCCGCAGTGAATGGTGATGGTAACCTGCCCCTCGCCCTCGATTCCGAAGGTCCTGGCGGCCTCAGGGTCGAATATCCTCTCCACCCTGTCCACCTCGAGGAAGTGGTTGCCCGATCCCAGTGACCCGATCTGGGGGACGCCCCTCCTCTTGGCCTTATCGCTGACCTTGGAGGGGTCAGCGTGCCGCATCTTTCCCTCCTCCTCAGTGGTCTTAAGATCATCCTCCCAGCCGTACCCACTGGCCACGGCCCACTCCGACCCCAGCTCAAGTACGGAATCGATCTGGTTGGAGGCGACATCGGCGACCCCCTTCGACCCCAGCCCCGCCGGCACGTTCTTGAGAAGGATGTCGATCAGATCCCTGATTACTGGGCGGACATCATCCTCCCAGAGGTCGGTCCTGATCAATCTCACGCCGCAGTTGATGTCGAACCCTATGCCCCCCGGAGAGATCACGCCATCCTCCATGTCCATGGCCGCCACTCCCCCTATGGGAAAACCGTAACCCCAGTGAATGTCGGGCATGGCCAATGATCTGCCCACGATCCCGGGGAGACAGGCCACGTTGGCAGCCTGCTCTAGGGCGTTGTCCCTTATGATCGAGGGAATCATCTCCTCATCGGCGAAGATGACCGCATCGGTGTTCATGCACCCCTTGTAAGCCCGGGGTATCTTCCATCTGAAATCGTCGATTTGTTCCAGGGGCCCTTCCCATGACATTTCCTGCATCAAGGGGGTCAATGTCTGGCAAGTGTTATTAATCCTTTCAGTTCCCTATGCTATCAATCGTTGTAAAAAGCTCAGGTGGATTTAAATATCCATAGGAATAGACCAGAATGAATGCTGGAGCCTGAGCTGTTTTATTCCGTTACATCCCTTCTGGCCGCGATCCTCCACCTGGTCATAGGCGTTTACGTCCTGGTCAGGAGCCCCAGGTTCACCATTGCTCAGGCGTTCTTCGTCACCATGCTCATGGGTTTCTTCGTCAACCTGACCGCTTTCTTGATCATGACCGCGGCGGATGCGGCCCTGGCCTCCATGATAGCCAGGTTCCAGATGCTTTTTTACACACTGATGATCGGTGGGTATTTGTACATCTCATCCCAGCTCCCATACGAGAATTTCGAGAGTC
>CAZQLP010000052.1:0-11082 GCA_964594225.1 uncultured Methanomassiliicoccales archaeon | reverse complement strand
ACACCCAGGTCGACCACGCCGCTATGGACGAAGCGAACGATGTCCTGGGCCCGAAGGAACATGATCTCGAGGTCCACGTTCCTCACGGGTGCGTACAGCTTCCCTCCGTCGGCGTTCTCTATGTCCAATCCGGCCCGCTGGAGTATCTCGATGGACCTCCCGCTGAGCCTTCCTTTGTTGGGCACGGCCAATCTCAGTGTCATCTGCTCACCTTTGGGCGTGCTTCCAAAACGGCTAATCCCTATTTATATATGATTAGTGAAAGAGTCTGGCCAAGAATCTGAAATGCCATTTTCATGGTATATTGGAGCTTTCTGATACTGGCTTAGCTTCTAGTATCGTCTCATCGAGCGGGCACACGGTGGATGCCACAAGGAGACCCAAGCTTCCATAGATGAGGATATTCCAATGGCTGCCCCTGTAATATAGGCGAGGCCCATATGGAATACTGAATATGCTAGACGGGGCCGGGGAAATGACAAACCCCTCGCCGTATCCGTAGGATGTCCAGATATTTGGAGCTTCGATGAGGTTCCTCTTCATCAGCTGATCGAAATCAGGGAGTTCCTCTATCCTACAATAGCTTGGAGTAGGTTTAGTAAGATAATGTGTTTGGCTGGCCGCAACTGGAGGAGGCCCACGAGTCCATCCTCAACGGCATCAGGATGTTCAACCAGAAGTTCGGAAAAAAATTGTGATGGTAAGGGAGGTCACTCTTCCTTCTTGAAACCTTTCTTCAAGCCCTTGCCAATACCTTTGGTGACGTCTACACCTTTCCTCAGCCCCTTACCTACCACTTCACCTGATTTTTCAGCCGTCTCTTCGGCCTTTCCTTTCTTCTTCTCATCTGCCATAGAATATCTCCCTAGATTAATCAATGAGATTCACTAATTAAAAAAGATTCCTACATGGGTTTCCCCGTTCCCCCAATGGCATGAGTTGATTCTCATAGGATCAAAAAGTCTCTCACTTCGGTCTCGAGCTCCATTTTCGGGTTGAAATTGGGATTAATCGCTAGATCATCATGGGTTCTCCAACAAAACGAATCGAATCATCTCGTCGAAGTTGGAGAATGACCTCTTCCCGTCCTGAAGTGCCAACGCTGATCGAGCTTTCCCCCGAGTAATGCGGTGGAACCGAGTCTCTTGACAACACCCGAACGCTCTATACCGCGCTGGTTCTCAACCGCTTGATCAGTACCAGCACCGCCGCTGCCAGTTTCCCCATCTCCAGGTACGATCGAAGGGTCAGGCAAATGATCGTGTCCTGAATCATAAGCATGAGCACCTCCACCGTGCATATGATGATGAACTCTGGCCTGATGTCGTTCTTTCCCTTGAAGAAAAAGAGTAGCTGGATCTGCCATGCGAACGCTATCAATGGTAATCCAACTGTGCGAGATCCATGAAGAATTACCTTTCGGAATTGCCGGGATCACAGGTGGTCTCTGATGAACTGGAACGCCTTTCGCTGCACCTCGTAGGCCTCGTCGGAGACCCAGAAGCAGAGATGCGTACCGCCCTCTACCCAGATATGCTCCGCTTCCTCTATCGACTCTGCGGCGTATCGGCCGTGCGATATACCGACATCCGCATCCGCGTCACCGTGTATGATGAGCGCCGGCACCTTGATCTGATTGAGGGGAAGCCTGTCCAGGTTCCTTCCCTGCTCCAGGTCGTTATCCACCCCGTCCTTCCTCGCGCTGTAGGGGTACATGGATTGGAACAGCTCGTAGCACCACCTCACCTTCCTGTCGTCCTCTATGATCTGGGAGACCCTCTCCTTGACCTGCTCCTTGTCCAGAAGTCCCTCGGTGGCGATGATCCCCTTGACGGCCGAGTGTGGCATGTGTCGTGTCATCCAGAGGGTTAGGGCCATTCCCGTATCGGAAAGGTAGATCGCCTGCTGTATCTTGCCGGCCTGATCGGGCATATTGTATGTCATGCAGAGGGCGTCGATGGCCACCAGCGATGTTGTCCTTTCCGGAAACAGCCTCGCGAACTCGTAGGTGGGTGGGCCCCCTGCCGAGCCCCCAACAACGCTCACCTTCTCGACGCCGATCTCGTCCAGGAGGGCCGCCATGGCCCTGGCCTGGCTCTCATATGTCCTTCCCACTGAGATGGGGGTTCGGAGGTAACCCGGCCGTGAGGGACAGATGATCTGGAACCCCGCGTCAACGAACATGTCGTACACGCCGAGAGACTGGTCAAATCCGCCCGGTCCCCCGTGAATGGCCAGTATGGGAGGCCCATGTCCGGCCACGGCGTACTCAACCGGTCCCACCGAGGTCTCTGCGACCTCGCTCCTGCTCTCAAGCTCCTTCAATTTCCTTTCCGCTTTTCTCGACAAACGATCCCCGTTTGCCATTCCCCAAAACTCATGATAATGGTAGCTGTCACATTCCTCTCTTTGATAATATGGTGGATTGAACTGAGCCGTTTGGGATGTGGAATTCCGGCCCCTGGAACTGACCTGGATCTGCCTGATTCTGCAGGACGATTCGATGCTGTCAGCTGGGGGGGTTTGCGGATCACTTTATGGTCCCCCTCATCACCTGGAACCTCGAACGATCCCCGAATCCCAGTTTGGAATACACCTTCCGCGCTGGCAGGTTGTCCTCGAAAACGTTGATGTTCACCACAGGGACCTTTAGAAGGATCCTTTGGACCGCCTCCGAAACAACCGAGGTCGCCATTCCCAGATTCCGATAGGGCTGATCGGTCGCCACCACACCGATATGCCCTCCAACATCTGGGGACCTGAAGATGGCGATGGATGCGAGGTCCGTGTCTCTCCTGATGCCCACCGCATCCGCATCGCCAAGCAGTTTGGTCAATCTCTCCCGGTCCATGTGTCCCCATGTTGCGGGGTCGCATCGTATCATCAGCGCCGCCATCTCGTCCATGTCCTCATGGCCCAAGGTTACCGTCCCATGCCTCTTCGCAAGCCGCTCCATTCCCCGCTCCAGGCCCATGAGGACACAGGTCCTGCTCATCTTCACCTCGTACCTGCTCTCCACCGCCTTGACGGCGTTGAGGCCAACCGAGAACTCCGCCTGGTCCAGGTCAACGAGGTCTAGGAGGGGTTCCACGGCTCGATCCATGGCCCTGATGTTTACCAGGCTGTCCATGAACATCAACAGCATCCCCTCCACATGCCCGCCCTCCATCGCCATGAATGCTCGGGTGGAGTCATTGAAATGAAGCCAGTCCAGTAGGTAGAAGTAGTACTCCATTGGGTCCCTTCTTGCTACGCTCAGGAAGGTCTCCTGGTTGAATCGATCCACCTCAACTATCCTCGTCTCTCCACCCCCCGCTACCCCCTCCATTGTTGTACTGGCATTGGCCGTTGATGACCATAGAGAGTCCCTCGCCGGCGATGCGATGATAACGAACCCGCATGTCATCACCCGATGGTGAACATCCGCCTCGCCACCCTGTCCCTCGTCTCCCCTATCCTGATGAGAGCTGGCAGTCTACCCTTCATCGCCACGTTCCCTCCAGCGACCACGAGGGCACCCTCGACCCCTTCGATGGAGGAGATCGCGTCAAGGGCAGAGGAGATCGTCCCCTCATCATCGTCCGATATCATGTTGCCCAGTCTGGTGGCGCATGCGTCCGCCAGCACCACATCCTCGGCGATGATCGTGGCCGCGTCCGCTCGACCGAATGAGATGGATGGACCCACGGTGCCCGAGGAGGTGCAGACGCCATATACCGAATCCCGGGGAAGGCACTCAAAACCCACGTCACTCAGCGAGGTGCCCGTGTGAAGCCCCACCTTGATCCCCTCGCTCAGGAACATGGCGATGTCCCCCCCGTTGTCCACCACCGCGTTCCTCGCCCCCTTGGCCACCATTGCCCTGACGGCCTCCTCGGCCACGATGCCCGCGACGGTGGCCATGGGTCCAACCCCCGCCCTGGCGGAAGCGTCGCACATCCTCTGGATGATGGGATCCACCTCGTCCCTTGGATGGTAGGGTTCAAGGGTATCCCTGAAGAACGGATCGCGGTCGATTTGCCTCTGGATGACCTCCCTTGTCTCGAAGATGGACCCCCTCGCGACAACCAAGAACCCTGACTCGGAGAGGATGGTGACTGCGGTCTCGCCCACCTCGAAGTGATTTCTTTTCATAATGCATCAGATCTGGAGCTTCATGGCCCCCGGTGAACAGACGTCCAGGCACAGCCCGCAGGCGATGCACTTATCGGGGTTGAACTCCACCTTGAAAGTCTCGGTCATGGTGAAAGCCTCCGCCGGGCAGATGGAGATGCACGCCCCGCAGCTCGTGCACCGCTCCTCGTCCTTGCTCACGTACTCGTTGAGCTCCTTGACCTCCACCCCGCAGCTCTCTAGATACAACTCACCGCTTTTGATTTGGGAGGGTCTTCCCTCGATCTCCACCAGCGTGTATCCCCCCCGCTCATCTATCCCCGCCCTGAGGATGTTGAGCATCAGATCATGGTCCTTCACCAGGCGGAAGGTGATGGGCTCCTTCACTATGGCGGGTGAGAAGTTCAGCAGGAACTTCCGCTTGGTCATATCCTCACCCCCTCCTTCGACCTGATCTCCAGGGGCTTGACTTCCCTCTCATTCGGAAGGGGCTGCACTGGTCTCGAGATCAGGAAATCGCCCTTCTCGATGCTCAACTTGAGTTCGCTAGCTATCTGCCTGGCCATGTAGTAGCTTGAGAGGGAGGATGTCTTGACCTCCTTTCCGAACAGTTCGATGGAGCCGCTCCTCAGCTCGGCGTAGGAGACATCCCTAAGAACCTTCTTGTCCCTCGACCCGACCGAGTAATCGAGCACCGGGGCGATGATGTCCTCATCCCTCACGGCAACGGCCCTGGCCATCTCCTCGTCGAGTATTGGTATGGGTATGCCCAACCCGACCGCCATGGAAACCCCGTAGCCGTGGATGTTGAGCGCCCTGATGTACTCGGGGCTCATCCCCCTGAGGTCACCCACGACCGCCAGTGACCGCGATGGTCTGGTCGGCACACCGTTCTTGATGGGGGCGGTTGTCGAGAACTGGGTACCTTCCCAGCTCACGTATCCCTCGCCACCGCCCAAAAATATCCTGGTGCCTATGCCGATGGTGCGGCAGGTGGGGTCGTTGAGCAGTGGTGAGAGCTGACCGGCACTGCTGAATGTGGCATTGCCGTAGTTGGGAAGCAACTTCCCCATGTAGGTGAACAGGATGTGATCGGTGGAGTTCGTCGCCACAGCGTAGTTCTGGTACGAGCTGCGGGGGTTGTACAGGTAGGCCTGGTTCAGCATCTCCAGTGTGAAGGAGGTCTCTAATTCCCTCCGGGGGTAGCAGTCCGTTCCGCAGGAGGTGGCCTTCAGGCCGATGACCTCCCCGGAAATCAGCTGCTCGATGACATGCGCCCCCCCGTAATTCATGTCATCATCTTCCTTCAGCTCCGTGGCGCCTATGTAGGCGTCCATGGCCGCTATGCCGGTGTATGCGGGAACACCGTTCAGCCACAACTTCTGCATCTTGATGGGGGGTTCGGAGTGACCGAAGTTGAGGAACGCTCCCGAGGAACACATGGCACCGAAGGTTCCAGTGGTCACGACGTCTACCTCCCTCGCCACCTCCTTGGCGCCCCTCGACTCGACCAGGTCGATGATCTCCTCTGCGGTCATGACCACGGCCTCGCCGTCCTTGATCCTCTGGTTGATCTCCTCGTATGTCTTCAAGCGCTCACCTCAGGTGACCTTTCTCTACGGCCAGCTCCGCGTTGAGAACGGAGCCTCCCGCACCGCCCCGAAGGGTGTTGTGGGAAAGTGCGAATGCCTTGTAGTATCTATCTTTCTTGCGCAACCGTCCCACGGTCACGGCCATTCCCCTGGCCCTCTCCGGCTCCCCCGCGTGCGCGTCCAGCAGGGGCTGGGGGCGGTCTGTCTCCTCCCTCACGATGATGGGCTGGAGGGGGGCGGTGGGCAGCCTCAGGCGCTGCGGGTCCGACCTGAACTCCGAGAGGGTGGATGAGACCTCCTTGATCTCCGGCTCTCCCTTGAAGGTCATGGTCAGGGACTCGAGGTGTCCGTCCACCACCGGGACGCGAGCGCAGTTGGCCAGCATGTCGAAGTTCGCTGACCTGACCCTGCCGTTCTCCAGGGTACCCAGCATCTTGATGATCTCCGCCTCCATCTTCTCCTCCTCGCTCTTGATGTGAGGGAGTATGTTGCCCAGTATGTCAAGTGACGACACTCCTGGGTATCCAGCCCCGGACACGGCCTGGTAGGTGGAGACGCAGACCATCTCCAGCTCGAAGGCGTCGTCCAGCGCCTTGAGGGGCAGCGCTATGCCGGTGGCGGAACAGTTAGCGTTGGTCACGATGTACCCACCGCCCGGATAGGTGGATTGGGCTACCACCATGTCCAGGTGATCGGGATTGACCTCGGGTATCAGCACGGGAACGTCCTCCCTCATCCTATGTGATGACGCGTTGGAGAACACCGCCACCCCCTGCTCGGCCAATGACTGTTCGATATCCTTCGCGATCCCCGCCGGAAGGCCGGAGAATGCCACCCTGCATCTCTCGGAGATGTCCTCGATGTCTATCTGGCATATCTCGGTTGAGAGTGTCTCACGATCGAACTGGTAGTCCTTCACCTTCAGGACCTCTGATACCCTCTTTCCATCCGACCTCTCCGAGGCGAAAAGTCCCTCGATCTCGAAGAGAGGGTGCCCCTCGAGCAGCTGTATGAATCTCTGCCCTATCATTCCCGTGGCTCCAAGCACGGCTACCTTGATTCCGTTCACTCGATCCCTCCGAAGTATCTCCTGCCCTTCTCCATGATCTCAATGAATCCGGTCTTGTCCCCCTCCACGGCCGAACGACGTATGTCGGCCACGGCGGCCTCCAAGAGCGCAAGCGCCCTCTCGGCCATCGGGTTCTGGTTCTGGATGTCATAGTACAGTTCAGGATTCTCGAACGCCACATCCCGGCTGGTGCTCATCTGTTTCCGGAAGGTGGTGGAACCCGCCCTCTCCAGGGTCTGGAAGTCGAATCCCGAATCCGAGAGAGCCCTGAAGAACGCCAGGCTGACCGCATGACTCAGCCCGAGCACGAACGACACCAGCTCGTCGTGCTCATCGACCCCTACCTGGAGGATCATGGCCCCGGTCCCCTCGAACAGCTCCATGGCCTCCCTCACCGCCCGATCGGAGCCGCAGTGGCACATCAGTACGTTGCGGTCGTAGAGCGACGGCGCGTCGGGACCGAACATGGGGTGGACGCTGCATATTGTGACTCCCTGGGCCGCCCCCTTCCTCAAGAGATCGATCACCGGACCCTTTATGGACGCGATGTCGAAGACCAGTCCCCTGGGTTCGAGGGATATCACATCATCAAGGACATCCCTGGTGATCGCTATGGGGGTGGCCACTACCACTATGTCCGCCCATGCCACCCCCTCCTCCAGGGAGGCGGCTCTCTGGAGATCTCCATCCTTCTTGGGGTCCAGTATCCTTACATCGTGGCCTCTGGCAAGGAAGTACCTGGAGAGCCAGGACCCCATCTTCCCCGCCCCCCCGATCACCAGCATCCTCCGGGTTTCCAGGGGCATCATGATCCAGCTCTGGACCTCCACCGCGTCCTTGATGGCCACCGTCGCCAGGTCCCTGGCGGTCCGTGGATCGATCTCCCTCTCCCTTCCCAGGTCCTCGAATCTCTCCATCACCTTCCCCTCGACCTCCGTGTTCCGGATTGGTAGTTCCATGGAAAGCTTGTACCTTCCGATTTCCCTGGCCACCGAGTCCCTCTCGGCCAGGGCGTCCATAAGCCTCCTGTCCGCCTCGGCTATCTTCGATCTCAGTTCATCGATATCAGCCAAGGAATCCCCCCCTCATGCACAGGTCCGCCAGCACTGACGCCACCACGGCCTCCACCACCACCACCGCCCGGGGGACGATGCAGGGATCATGCCTTCCCTCTATTCTCAGGGTGGTCTCGCTCATACTTCCAAGGTCAACGCTCCTCTGCTCCTGGCCGATGGAGGCGGTGGGCTTAAACGCCACCCTGAGCACCAGGGGCATGCCCGTGGTGATCCCACCCAGCACTCCGCCGTGGTGGTTGGTATCGGTGATCAACCTCCCCTCCAGCACCGAGTATGGATCGTTGTGCTCCGATCCCTTCATCCTGGCCGCCTCGAAGCCGGATCCGAACTCCACCCCCTTCACGCCGGGAATGGAGAAGATCATCTTGGAGATCTCCCCCTCGACGCTGTCGAAGAATGGCTCCCCCACGCCCACCGGGAGGCCGACGCATTCGCATTGCACGGTGCCGCCAACGCTGTCATTGTCCTCTCCGGCGGCCAGTATCGCCTTCATCATCCTCTTCGATGTCTCTGGGGACGCTGCTCTAACGGCATTGGCTCGCCGCTCCTCGACCAGCTGCCCGAATGGGTGGGCCTCCCCGTCCACCACATCCCCTATGGAGCGGGTGTACGCTCCGACCTCCACGTTCACGGTCGCTAGAAGGGCCTTGGCCACGGCTCCCGCCGCCACCATGGCGGCGGTCATCCTCCCGGAGAATTGACCCCCTCCGCTGATATCGTGGCTCTCACCATACTTCATCAGGGCCGGGTAGTCCGCGTGACCGGGACGGGGAACGGTCCGGAACCTGAGGTACTTGGAACTGTCAACGTCCATGTTGGCGATGGTGATGGTGATGGGTGCTCCGGTGGTCACGCCCTCCCTGACCCCGGACAGGATTTCCAGGTGATCCCTCTCCATGCGAGCGGTGCCTATCCCGATCTGGGGCCGCCTGAGGATGAGTTCCTCCTCGATCATTCCTGTCTCCAGCGACATGCTCGGTGGGCATCCGTCGATGGTGCACCCCACCACCGGTCCGTGGCTGCTCCCGAACAGGGTGATTCTGAAATCTGTCCCTATGGTGTTCATCTCACGACCTCCATTCTAGCTCCCAGGGTGACCATGTCCTCCACGAAACCGGGGTACGAGACAGCGTAGCAGTCGCCGTCCCCGATGATGGTCTGCCCTTCGGCCACAAGGGCGGCGACCGCGGCGGCCATCAGTATCCTGTGATCTCCGTGAGGGTCTATGTTCGCCCCTCTCAGCCTGTTGGGGCCATCCACGACGCAACCGTCTTCCCTCTCTTCAACCTTTGCCCCCATGCTTCTGAGCATGTCCAATGTGGTACGGATCCTGTCGCTCTCCTTGTGGCGGAGGTGTTTTGCGCCGTACAGGACGGACCGTCCTGTGGCATTCGCCGCGAGAACCGCGACGATGGGGAACAGGTCCGGGCTCCTCGAAAGATCGATGTCCGAAGCCTCCAGGTCGCCGGGGGAGACCTCCACTTCCTTTTCTTTCCTCTTCACCCGTGCCCCGAACCTCTCCAGGATGTCCAGTATGGCCCTGTCTCCCTGCATTGTCTGGAGGGTGAGACCCATGACCGTCACCTTGCCCGAGATCGCCCCGGCTACCAGGGGGAACGCCGCCGAGGAGAAGTCGCCCGGTATGTCCACTGTGACGGGAGCGTACGACTGCCCACCCGGCACGAGGTAGCCTGACTCGACCGTCTCGCACTCTGCCCCGAACTTCCTCATGAGCTCGATGGTGATGTCCACGTACGGGGAGGAGATCAGGGGCGAGGTGAGCGTCACCTCCGTATCCACCTCCTTGAGGGGAGAGGAGATGAGCAAGGAGGAGATGAACTGAGAGCTCACGTCCCCCCGTATGTGCGTGCTCCTTCCCCGGTTGGGTCCCCTGATCATCAGGGGGGCGTGCCCCTCCACCTGAGTGGGGATGCAGGTCACATCCATCTCCCTGAGGGAGTCGATCAGTGGGCCCATCGGTCTCCTCCTTATGCTCGCATCCCCTGTCAGAACGATGTTGCACGGCAGGAGGGAAGCCACGCCGGTCATGAGGCGGATGGTGGTACCGGAGTTGCCCACGTCCACGGGATCCCTGGGGCACTCCAGGCTTCCACCCCGTATCCTGCAGGTGTCCCCCTTGACAAGGACCCTGGAGCCAAACTGCCTGACGGCCCCAAGGGTGGAGAGGGTGTCCTCGCTCAAAAGGGCCCTGTTGATGGTGGTCGTGCCGGAGGCCATCATTCCCAGGATCATGGCCCGGTGGGTGTAGCTCTTGGATGGGGAAGCTGGAACCGTGCCCTCCACCCGTCCCGGGTTCACCGTCAATCTCATCTTACTCCTCCCCTTGGAACAGGTCGACGACCATCAGTTCCCAGTTCACCAGCTCACCCATGACCTCCTCCACCATCTCCTCCTCCACAAGAATGACGGTGGCGGGGCCAGTACCCGATACTCCGGCTGCCACGGCACCCTTCTGCATGGCCTCCATCGCCAGCTCCTGGTCTAGGTTGAGCGCCGCTGAGTAGCAGATCCCGTTGAGCGTCAGGGCCCAGTAGTACTCCCCTTCCATGGCGAGGTCAAACGCGGTCTTGGCTACGGGGGCCAAGGCCCTGATCCTCTCCAGGGGAAGGCTGCCTTTCCTGATCCTGAACTCGGGGACGTGGATCAGAACCTTCATCGAATCCGGAAGGCGGTCCATCCTCAGGATCTTCTCGCTCCTGTTGTCCGTCACCACCACCCCACCCATCAGGGAGGCGGTGGCGTCGTCGAACGCCCCCGTTACCGAGACGCCGGCCTCCACCGCGCTCCTGGTGCCGATGCGGATCGCGGTAAGCGGATCGAGGTCCACCGAGAGGGCGTCGAGGGTGGCCAGGACGACCGCGTTGGCGGCGGCACTGCTGCTCTTCAGTCCTCGGGACACCGGGATGTTGGATTCCGTCCTCACATTGGCCCCGAGTTCCTCGTCGGGAGCGTACTCGGCCAGGACGTTCTTCACGCACCTGATCGCCAGGATAGGGTCCTCGTTGTCCTGGAGTTCCACCTCGACCCCGTTCCCCTGAGAGAGGTTGACCTCGGCGGTGGTACTGAGATCTATCCCAAATGCGGCCCCCTTGCCGTGGGCAATGGCGTTGACTATAGTGGCCGCGCCGTGGCTGACGCCCCTGCCTTTCATCCAAGCTCTTCCTTCAATGCCCGGGCCATCGCCTCGTAGGGTGGTGACAGTCCCGTCCAG
>CAZQLP010000051.1:0-11199 GCA_964594225.1 uncultured Methanomassiliicoccales archaeon | reverse complement strand
CTCACCCTGTAGGTGCCGATCTCGTCATCGAACTTGACGTAGGCCCTTATCCTGAACACATCATCCAGATTGGGGGGGGTGAGCACCTTCTCCACCGTACCGGCGGCCCTGATCTCCCCATCGCTTAGCATGATGAGCTTATCACAGTACCTAGCCGCCAGATCGAGGTCGTGCGACACCATGATGACGGTGAGCCGCTCATCCATGACTAGGTCCCTGACCAGGTCCAGCACCTCCAGCTGATGGTTGACATCCAGGTGGAGGGTGGGCTCATCCAGGAGCAGGACCTTGGGCTTCTGGGCGAGGGCCCTGGCGATGATCACCCTCTGCCGCTCCCCTCCGCTCACCTGATCGATCTCCCTGTCGGCCAGCTTGAGGACGTTGGTCATCCGCATGGCCACCTCCACTATCTCCATGTCCTCTCTCGTCTCCCTCTCGAACGTCTGGAGAGCGGGCGTCCGGCCCATCATGACCACGTCCATGACCGAGAACGGGAAGCGGATCTCGCTGTTCTGGGGCACCACTCCGACCTCAAGGGCGATCTCCTTGCGGGAGAGTTCCTTCAGGTCCCTGTCGTCGATAAGGACAGTTCCCAACCGGGGCCTGAGGACACGGTTGATGCACTTCAGCAGGGTGGTCTTCCCCGATCCATTGGGACCTATCACACCCACTATCTGCCCCTCATGGACGTCGAGTGAGATATCGGACAGCACGTCCACGCTGTCGTAGGCGAAACTGACGCCCTGGATCTCAAGTCTCATCTCACCACCCCGTCAACCGTCGCCTCCTCCTCAGCAGGTAGAGGAAGAAGGGCGCGCCCAGCAGGGCCGTTATGATGCCCACCGGAAGCTCCTCTGGAGCCATTATGGTCCTAGCTATTGTGTCCATGTATATCATGAATATTGCCCCTACCATCAGGGTGGTGGGGAGCAGTATCCTGTGGTCAGGGCCCACGAATATTCTCATTATGTGGGGGACGATCAGCCCCACGAAGCCTATGATACCGCTCACCGAGACCGCCGCCGCGGTCATGAGCGAGGCGGCCACCAGCACCACCTTGGTCACCATCTGGGTGTTCACCCCCAGGTTGACCGCATGATCCTCTCCGATCATCATGGCGTTCAGGTCCCTGGAGAGGATGAATATCATCATCGCACCGGCCAGGATGAATGGGATGATTACCACTACCTTGGTCCAATCGGCCGCCCACAATCCACCCATCATCCAGAAGACGATGGTCTGGAGCTGATCTCCGGACAGGTACTTCATGAACGAGACCAGGGCGGAGAAGAACGCCCCCACCGCTATCCCAGACAGGAGCAGTGTCTCAACAGTCGTCCTGCCCCTGACCTTGGAGATGTTGTACACCAGGAACAGAGTGAGGAAGCAGAAGACGAAGGCCATAGCGGGAACGGCGAACGCACCGGAGGCGAAGCTCACCCCGATCACTATCGCGAGGGAAGCGCCGAACGCCCCTCCCGATGAGAGCCCGAGGATGTATGGGGACGCCATGGGATTCTTGAACAAACCCTGCATCGCCGCTCCCGCGAGGGCGAGGGCGGCACCCACCAGACCGGCCATCAGCACTCTGGGGAGTCTGATGTCAATTATGATCGTCCGGTTGTTGGCCGTCCCCTGACCACCCAAGAGGATGTTGAGCACCTCCGTGAACGGGATGTTGACCATCCCGATGCATACCGTGATCAAGATTGAGATCAGCAGCAACAGCACTAGGAAGAGGAGGATGAGGGTCCACCTCGAAAGCTTCCTCATGTACAGTTGGGTAATATTCGGTTCTGGCATCGTGGTTCCTGCCGCTGTCGACGAAGGGGTTTCTCGCCCTCATTGGACAAGGAGGGTGAGAGAGGTTTCCCCAACTCAGCAGAGGTCGGGGTAAAACCAGTGAGCGAAGGTCTGGAGGGCCTCCACCATTCTGGGAGTGCAGCTGTTGAGATCCTTGTTTATCCTGTAGATCAGGTTGTCGTGCACCGCGTTGATCGAGTCCCAGCCCTCCTGGGAGGCTATGTCCCCATTGGTCTTGGGACTCTGATCCTCGACGATGATGATGTCCGGGTTCTCCGCGATGATGTACTCACTGCTGGGCTGAGGGTAGGTGGTGGTGGCGTTGCCGTAGATGTTAAGTCCGCCGGCCATCCCTATCAACTCGTTGGTGATGGTCCCGGAACCAACGGTTTTCCCGCTCTTCAACTCGAAGTACACCTTGGGCCTCTCCTCCTGGGTGAGGTTCTGCAGTACATCGGAGATCCCGTCGATTATCTGCTGCATTCCGCTGACCAGGTTGCCGGCCTCGCTGGTCTTCCCTGTCACCTCACCCAGGCAGTCGATGACGGCCATGATGTCATCGACGCTGCCCGGGTAGAACGCCAGAACGGGCACGTCCAGCCCTTCCAGGGTTGCTATGCTCTCCGTGCAGTAAGACCAGATGATCACGCAATCGGGATCGAGGGCCATGACGGCCTCTGGGTTGAGGGTGTACCCGCTGCCGACATTGGTCTTGTTCAGCGCCGCTAGTGGATAGTCGGAGTACATGTCCACGCCCACCACCTGATCATCGGCACCGATGGTGAAGAGCACCTCGGTGAATGACGCCCCCAGGGACACTATCCTCTGTGGATGGGATTCGAAGGTCACGTTCCCACGGTCATCGGTCACGGTTATTGCACCGGTGCCAGAACCCCCTTGATCGCCCATCAGAACCAACGCGCCGACAAAGCTTGCGATCACCACCATGACCACTATTATCGCCGCTGCCAAGGTCTTGTTTCCCGTCAATCCATTCCCCCATTCATGAAATTGAGTAACACTTTTAAATTCTTTGTGTTACGACAGGCCTATCGTGCTACTTGGATTAAATGATTTGCATAAATCTTGGCACATATTCTAGGGTGAATATGAAAGAATGCTATCCAAGGGGCATTGTTTAGCAAAGAGGTGAATCGTGCCGTGATCGAAGATAGGATGTAGCTTCGGATGCGTGTTGGGAAAAGCATAATATACCTGATTTTAATGGAGAGGGCATGCGCAGCCTCCTGAGGGCGAAGATTCATCGGGCCACGGTCACCGAGGCCAACATCGACTATGTCGGCAGCATTACAGTAGACGGCGCACTGATGGAAGAGGTTGACATTTGGCCCGGCGAGAGGGTGCTCGTCTCCGACCTGGAGAACGGGAACAGGTTCGAGACATACGTGGTAGAGGGGGAGCCTGGCTCCGGGATCGTCGGGGTCAACGGCGCGGCCGCGAGGCTGGTGAAGGTGGGGGACAGGGTGATAATCATGGCCTTCGAGCTGACCGACGAACCCATCGATCCCAGGATCATCCTGGTGGACGATTACAACCGGTTCTTGAAGGATCTCTGAACCTGTGACCGATCGAATGAATGAACAGGATCATCAAACATCCAATGGGGGAAGAGATATCAAGGTTACCATCTACAGCGACGGTGGAGCTAGGGGGAACCCCGGGGACGCTGCCTACGCCTATCTCATCTGCTCGGATGATGGGAGAGTCATCAAAGAGGACTCGAGATACATCGGCCGGACCACGAACAACGAGGCCGAGTACAGCGGACTGCTCGCAGGCCTCAAGGCAGCCTGGAACCTGGGCGCGACGGAGGTCGAGGTCATCATGGACAGCGAGCTGGTCATCAAGCAGATGCGGGGCGAGTATCGGGTCAAGGCCGCCAACCTCAGGCCCTACGCCGACGAGGCGAGAAAGAGGGTGTTGGGATTCGAGAAGGTGAGGTTCGTCCACGTCCGAAGGGATGACCCTATGGTCACCAGGGCCGATGCCATGTTGAACCAGGAGCTCGATGATAAGGTCCTGCTGAGGAAGATCAGGAAGAGTTAGGTCGATCGAGGAAATTGACAAGTTCATCGATCCTCACCAGGGTCTGCTCTCCGGAGTCCATGTCCCTGACGGTGACCGATCCCTGTTCCAGCTCGTTCTCCCCCACGATCACGGCGCGGCGTGCCCCAGAGGAGTCCGCGTACTTGAGGTTCTTCCCTATGCTCCTCCGCATGAGATCCACGTCCGCCCTGAGACCTGCCCTTCTAAGGGTGGAGACTATCTCGAATGCCTTGGGCATCTGGGCTTCCTTAACGGGTATGACAAAGGCATCTATCCCATCGTCCCCAACATCCAGACCCTCCTTCTCAAGCGCCAGCATGGTCCTGTCAAATCCTATCGCGAAGCCTGTGGAGAACACCCTCTCACCCCCGAGGATCTCGGAGAGGGAGTATGAGCCGCCCCCGCACACCTGCTTCTCGGCGCCAAGGCAGGGCGCCTCCACCTCGAACACGATCCCGGTGTAGTAGTCCAGCCCCCTGACCACACCAAGGTCCACAAGGGCCTGATCTATGCCATAGTTTCCCAGGACACCGAACACCTCCATGAGGTACTGTATCGCCTCGCCAGTCATTCCCTCCAGGACGGAGACGTCGCCGACCACCTGAGTGAGATCGAACACGGTTCGGATGTCCTCATCGGTCATCCCGGCGGACATCATCATGGGTCGGACCTCGTCGTACATCTTCTTGTCCAGCTTCTGGAGGACGGCGGCAGCCTGACCCTGGTCCAGACCCGCTTCGGCCAGCATCTCCCTGAGTATGCCGATGTGACCCACCCTGATGCTGTATTCATCCAGTCCTATGCGCTCCATGATGGAGGCGGCAAGGCCTATGACCTCCGCGTCGGACTCCGGATTGTTTGCTCCGATCAGCTCCACACCGAACTGCATGAACTCCCGGTAGCGTCCGCTCTGAGGTCTCTCGTAGCGGAAGCATGGCCCCAGATAGGAGACCTTCAGGGGCCGGGCCTCATTGCTCATGTCGCTCAAGAAGTACCTTATTACCGGTGCGGTCAGCTCAGGACGGAGGGCGATGTCCCTTCCTCCCTTGTCCTGGAAGGCATAGATCTCCTCCACGATCCTGGGCCCAGACTTGAGGGTGAAGAGCTCCGTATGCTCAAATGTGGGAGTGGCGATCTCCCTGAAGCCGAAATCTCTGGCCGTCGAGCGCATGATGCCCTCCAGCCATCTCCTCCTCTCCATCTCCTCGGGACCGAAGTCCCTGGTCCCCCTGGGCCTCTGAATCATGTTCTGAGCAAGGGGGAGCTTGATAATAAGGGTTTCTGGAACTCCCCGCGAACGTCCGGCTCATCGGAGGCTGTCGAGGGCCCCGTCTAGGTCGGCCTTGAGATCCTCCTCGTCCTCGATGCCCACGGACAACCTGAGCAACTGGTCCCTGACCCCCATCCGGGCCCTGTCCTCTGGAGAGAGGGCGTGATGTGAGGAGTTGAGGGGCATGCTGACGAGGCTCTCCACCCCGCCAAGCGAGGTGGCCATGGCGAATAGCCTGAACGATCTCATGACCTTCTCCGCATCCTTCCTGCTGCCCTTAACCTCGAAGGATACCATCCCCCCGTAGTCCCTAAGGAGCCTGCTGGCCAGGGAGTGCTGGGGATGGGATTTCAGCCCTGGGTAGTGGACCCTGTCCACCCGGGGATGGTCCTCAAGGAACTCGGCCACCGCCCTTCCGTTCTCTGAGTGCTTCCTCATCCGGATCACGAGCGTCCTCATCCCCCTGAGGAGAAGGAACGCGGCGAACGGGTCCGGTGCCCCCCCGAAGACGATCCTCTGGTTCCAGACCGCATCCATTTCCTCCGCGGGACCGACGACCGCACCCGCCAGGACGTCGGAGTGACCGTTCAGGTACTTGGTGCAGGAGTGTATGACCAGATCAACCCCCATTGATATGGGGTTCTGATTGACGGGGGTGGCGAAGGTGTTGTCCATCACCACCATCGTCCCCTTCTCGTGGGCAGCCTTCACCACGGTGGGCACGTCCACGATCTTCAGCAGGGGGTTGGTGGGCGACTCCAGGTACACTATCTTGGTACGGCCCGTGATGGAATCCACTATCCGATCCGTGTCGGTGGAGTCTACGAAGCTGACATCTATTCCCATGCGGGGGAGGGTGTTGCGCATCAGATTGAACGAGCCACCGTAAACGTCCTCTACCGAGACCATGTGATCACCCCCATTGAGGTAGGTCAGCAGGGTGGTGGATATGGAGGCCATCCCTGAGGAGAAGAGTACGCCCATCTCCGTACCCTCCATCCTGGCCAGTTTATCCGTGACCGCCCTCTCGGTGGGGTTCCCGTACCTGGCGTATATGTACGTTCCATCGGGGACCTCTCCTTCCCAGGTGCTCGGATCCTCCGTGGGAAAGAAGTATGTTGATGTCTGGAATATCGGGGTTATCACGTTCCCCGTTCGGACATCTGTGTACTCCCCGTACCTGGCGGCTATCGTCTCCAGCCCCTTGAACCGCGCAATGCCGTTCGACCTGATCCCGTTACCATTGCTCATGCGATCACCCCCCATCCGGACGCTGGAAGATGGGATCCGACAGGATAAGAGAAGCTTGACCCTTTGAAAACATTTCGATGGAATGTCAGACGCCGTTCCTTCTGATGATGATGGAGATGATGTCACTCTCCTTAACCCGATGATTCAATCCCACCGTCTGGCCGGGGAACTTGGAGCTGGCACCCCATACCCTTGCGTATCTGAAGTTCAGCCTGAACCCCCGATGGATCTGGTCGCACACCTCTCCTATGGTGGAGTCTCTCCTCACGATCAGGGGCTCTTCAAGATCCGCCTCCTGGCCCTGGGGCTTCATGTACACCCGTATGAGATCGAGGTGTTTGAATATCTCGTCCCTGAGAGCATCGAGGTTCTCCCCCTTCTCCGCGGACACAGGCAGCGGATCCCATTCGCGAAGGGAATCGAGGACCGACCTCACCTTACCATCCTTCGCAAGGTCCACCTTGTTCACGATGAGGATGGTATCTACATAGATCCTGTTGCCCGTCAGGACGTCGATGAGCTGATCCTCGTTTATGTCCTCCCTTATGACCACGTCGGCGTTTACGTATCCATACTCGGAGACCATCGTCCTGGCGGTCTCCTCGTCGATCCTGCTGAGCTCCACCGTGGACCTAATGGTCACCCCTCCCCTCTCCTTGCGTTCGATCACCACGTCCGGGGGACGCTGGTTGAGGCGAAGGCCGGAATCCTCAAGCTCCCGGACCAGTACCTCAACATGGGTTTCGAACATGTCCACGATCAAGAGTATCAGATCCGCCGACCTCACGACCGACAGCACCTCCTTACCCTTTCCCTTTCCACGGGAGGCGCCGGCCACGAGGCCAGGAAGGTCCAATATCTGGATCTTGGCGTCGTCGTACTCCATTATCCCGGGTATGACATCCAGTGTGGTGAAGTGATAGGCCCTAACGTCACTGTTGGCATCGGTTAGCTGGTTGAGAAGGGTGGACTTGCCCACACTTGGGAATCCAACGAGGGCCACGGTGGCGTTTCCAGACTTCCTCACCCCGTATCCCTTCCCGGGACCGCCCGAGGACCTGCGTTTCTCCATCTCATCTCGGAGGCGTGCCATCTTGGCCTTGAGGCGGCCTATATGCTGCTGGGTGGCCTTGTTGTACTTGGTCCTTGAGATCTCTTCCTCGATGTCCTTGATCTGCTCCTCGATGGTGGTCGACATCCTAAGCTCCCTGCACTATGTGGGTTCCAACCCCCCCTTTCAGAGCCTCCTCCAAGAGCCCAGGCGTTGTGATGATCACCTCTTCACCACCGGCCCGCAGGAATTCGATGGCCGCCTCAACCTTGGGCCCCATGGAACCCGGTGGGAACTGCCCAGCTGCCATATGTTTCTCCATCTCCCCCACCGTCACAAGGCCAAGCGGGGTCTGGCCCTCCTTCCCGTAATCCAGGTAGACGCGGTCTACGTCCGTGAGGAGGATGAGCAGCTTCTCCTCTATGGCCCCTGCCAGGATGCAGGCGGCCAGGTCCTTGTCCACGACGGCCTCCACCCCTTCCAGCTGGTTCCCCACTCTTATGACTGGTATGCCGCCCCCACCAGCGGCTATCACCACCTCCGACTGACCCTCGCCTCCGAAGACCAACCGCTTGATGGCGTTCCTCTCTATAATGTCCATGGGACGGGGGGAAGGTATGACCCTACGATAACCGCCCCTCCCCAGGTCCTCCACGAAGGACCATCCCCTTTCCTTAGAGATCTCCCTCACCTCCTCCTCGGAGTAGTATGGACCTATGGGCTTAGTGGGATTGTCGAAGGCCGGATCGTCCGGATCGACCAGCACCCGGGTGAGGAGACACGTGACCACCTTATCAATCCCCTGGTCCTCCAGGGCCCCCTTCATCGCCTGCTGTATCATGTAGCCCAACTGGGCCTGGGATTCGGCCACGCAGACGTCAGTGGGCATCGCGGGCACATCGTTCCTAAGGAGCTCGTTCTGGAGAAGTATGTTGCCTATCTGGGGCCCGTTGCCATGGGTAAGGACCATGTCGTACCCTCTCCTGATGAGTTTGGTTAGGTGGACGCAGGTCTCCCTCAGGTTCTCCATCTGGTTCTCGAAGGTAGCCTGCTGTCCCGCCCTCAAAATGGCGTTCCCGCCGATGGCAACGACAGCGGTCTTCATGACCCATTCACCTCGAATGGCCTCGCATGAATATCGCTAGTATTTATATCGTTCCCCTCGGCCGCCACCGGCCCCCAGGGAGGGGGTCATCCCAAAAGGGTTAAAGATGATAAAGAGCAATCCCCGCCCGATGGTCGACGGTGGCTTCAAGGAGCGTTTCGAGGAGTTCAAGAAGACCAAGTGGGGGGTACCCACCGGTCTGGCTCTCACCATAGTGGTGTGCGCGGCAATCCTGATCACCACCTGGTACATGTGCTTCAGCTACGCTGTCATAGCCATTCTCGCATTCGCCATCCCATATTACTTCGGGATGGTTGATCTCAAGAAGCTCGCGATCTTCGGCCTGGCCCTCTTCCTCATCCTGGGGGTGGCCTTCGGGATATACATGGCCGACTACTACAAGAGCCTGGAGGGAGAGGAGGTCTGGTCCCCTGACAACGTCCTCAACAACGGCACCATGGCGTCGATGGGCGGGGACTCGTTCCAGTACAAGGTGTTCCTGACGGGAGGCAACGGGAGTGAGGAGGTCGTGGTCATAGTAGAGAGCAACTGGGGCGCTGAGATCGAATTCAACGAGACGATGGACCCGTGGGGAGCACCGGACACCAGCGGTCAGCTCTACGTCAAGAACATCACGCTGACTGATAACGACCTCTACTTCTACGGCTTCGGGGCGAACCTGACAGGGGAAGAACACACCGAGGGGTGGATATACACATATAGAGGAACCGGGCCCGTACGCGTGCCCTACACCGATTTCCTGATGAGCTGGATCCTATCCGATATCCTGGTGGTGTTCCTCAATATCGCGGTCCTATTCTACATCCTGCTCGGGCTTGTCTTCTGGACCAAATCATCCAGGAGGAGGTACGAGAAGAGGCAGGAGGAGATGGACCAGTTGGGCCTTCCCAAGGAGCTCCCTGGTGAGTCACCGATAGAGGAGCCTTCCCGGGAGAAGTTCGTCTGCTCCGAGTGCGGTTGCGAGGTCCCGGCGGACGCCAAGGAATGCCCCCAGTGCGGAGAGCCCTTCGTGGACGAGGAGGAAGCCGAGTCCGAGGAGGGGAGGAAGTGCCCCAAGTGCGGTGCTGACCTGAATGAGACGGACAGGAAATGCTGGAACTGCGGGACGAAGCTCAATTGATCCAGTTCCGGCGCGGTATGGATAACCTTTATTAACAATTCTTCGGATAGGTCTTAAAAGGATAGAGGCTATCCAGGATAGGGATGGGATCAGCTAATGGTCTCCGTTGCAGAGCGAATGGCCAGCAAGCAGAAGGAGATATCGGTCTCGGAGTTCTTCGAGAAGAACCGCCAGATCCTCGGTTTTGACTCCATGACGAAGGCCCTCATCATAGGAGTGAAGGAGGCGGTGGATAACTCCCTAGACGCCTGCGAGGAGGCGTCGGTCCTGCCTGAGATCATGGTTCGCATAGACAGGATGGACAACAACGAGTACAAGGTGACGGTGGAGGATAACGGACCGGGCATAGTCGTCAGGCAGGTGCCCAACGTATTTGGCAGGCTGCTCTACGGTTCGAGGTTCCATGCCGTCAGGCAATCCAGGGGGCAGCAGGGGATCGGGATCTCCGCCACTGTCATGTACGGCCAGATCACCACGGGAAAACCCGCGACCGTCAGGTCCAAGATCGAGGGGGGGGAGGCTGCGGTCGAGATGGACATCATGGTCAACACCAAGAAGAACAAGCCCGAGATCCTCAGGAAGGATTACTGCATATGGGACGGGAAGGATCACGGCACCCGGATCGAGTTCTACATGAAGGGACGTTACGTCGCGGGCAAGCAATCTGTCATGGAGTACATGAAGCAGACCGCCATAGTCAACCCTCATACCACACTGACCTTCATCGATCCAGATGGTAGGAGATACGTCTTCGACAGGGTGAGCCACAAGCTACCTCTACCATCAAATGAAATAAAGCCCCATCCCCTAGGGATAGAGCTCGGCACCCTGATGAACATGGCCTCATCGACCAAGGAAAAGACCGTCCAGGGTTTTCTCACGAGGGACTTCTCCCGCATCAGCACCAGGGTGGCGAAGGAGATCATGGAGAAAGCCGATATCAACCCAAAGATCAGGCCCTCCTCCCTCAAGCTGGATCAATCAAAGAGATTGCTGAAAGCGGTGGAGAAGGTTAAGATAATGGCCCCCCAGACGGATTGCCTCTCCCCCATCGGTGAGGGACTGATAAAGAAGGGGTTGAAGCACGTTCTCACCGATTACAAACCGGAGTTCTACTCCCCACCCATCACCAGGGATCCCAAGGTGTACGGCGGTAATCCATTCATCGTGGAGGTGGGCATAGTCTACGGGGGAACGCTGCCAAAGGACCAGCAGGTCGCCATATTGCGCTTCGCGAACCGCGTGCCACTGCTGTACCAGCAGGGCGCCTGCACAATGACCAAGGCCGTAGAGTCCGTGGACTGGAGAAGGTATGGACTGGAACAGAGGGGTGGAAAGGGCATACCCTTCGGTCCAGCGATCATCCTGGTGCACGTCGCGTCAACAAAGGTTCCCTTCACCTCCGAGGCCAAGGAGGCCGTTGCCGATATGGAGGAGATCCGTGGGGAGATCGAGCTGGCCCTACGCACCTGCGGCCGGAAGCTGAAGACCCACCTGAACAAGAAGGAGAC
>CAZQLP010000050.1:0-11256 GCA_964594225.1 uncultured Methanomassiliicoccales archaeon | reverse complement strand
CAGTGATCACATTCCGAATCGCACCTGTATGTAAGGAGCAGGTGCAGTTCCTTCAGACCCGGTATTCCTTTCATGCAGTCACCGTCCTCCGAAGGTGAGAGGGAGGATATCCTTTTATCGCTCCCTGGTCATGTTTCGACTCTATGCACCATTTGAAGCGATGGGTTCTAATGGATGCAATGATCGATCACGTTCGAGGTGGGCCCGAACGTGACCGATCTAACCCATCTTCTCGAAGTACCTCTGGTGGTACTCCTCCGCCCTCCAGAACGTGGTGGCCGGGACAATCCCGGTCACCACCTTTCTCCGGAACCTCTTAGATTCCCATACTCGGTCCCTGGATCCCTCCGCAGCGTTCCTCTGCCCCTGGTCGTAGTAGAATATCACCGACCGATACTGGGTTCCGACGTCAGGACCCTGGCGGTTGGGTGTGGTGGGGTCATGTATCTCCCAGAACAGGTCCAGCAGCTCCTCATACGATATCACCTCTGGATCATAGACCAGGTGCACGGTCTCCGCATGGCCTGTACTCCCTGTGCACACCTCCTTATAGGTGGGTCGTTCCTTGGTGCCCCCCATGTACCCCACCTCGGTGTCCACCACTCCCCTGGCCTTCCTGAATTTGGTCTCCACCCCCCAGAAGCACCCGGCGGCGAAGGCCGCCTCCTTCTGTCCCTCTTCAATCTCCATGATCTCGTTCACTGTCGATTGATTGTAGCGCATTATACTTCAAGCCTCTACCGCCATGATTCCTGGGGAAAGAATTTCTGCAATGAGGATCTACCCTCCCTAGGTGAGAAGAACACGAAGTTCGCTGAAGCTAGACTGGGCAGGACATTCCTGATCAGGCTGGAAGATGGAGAGAGCCTCCACGGCACGCTGGAGGGATTCGCATCGGAGAAGGGTATAGAGAGTGCTGCTGTCATGCTGCTGGGAGGAGCCGAATCGGGCTCCAGGTTGGTGGTTGGCCCCGAAGACCCCGATGCCAGCCCCATTATTCCCACCGAGAGGACGCTTAACGGGGTTAACGAGATAACGGGCGTGGGAACGATACTAAGGGACGAGGAAGGGAGGCCGGTACTGCACATGCATGTCGCGGCGGGAAGGGGACATGACACCGTTGCAGGGTGCACCAGGGCAGGCGTCGACATCTGGCAGGTGGCCGAGGTGGTCGTGATCGAGCTGCTGGGATCGGGGGCCCTCCGCAAGTTCCAGGAGGACACCGGTTTCGTCCTACTGGATTTCGATTGAGGTATGATAAGGAATGAAATCCGATTCCATCACATGATTCCATGTTCCTTAAGGTCCAAGTACGGATCGTGTCTCCTCGCACGCCAATGCTCTCTATTACACATCTTCCGCCACTCGATGTCAGTGCATCTGGGAACAACGTCATTGATGCCAGAAGTGGCCCCTCCTGGTTAAGTTTAAATAGCTCCTCTCCTTACTTCGAGGTTTGCTAGGCTAGACCGGGGCGTTCGGCGTGCCCTTATACATCGAAATCGTCGATATGCGAGGGTGACAGCAGTGGACGTCGAAACCGGAGCGTTGAAGACCCGATCGATGACGGTGAAGCCCTGTCCTTCGGGGCCGATGGCAGCATCGAGATGCAGTCGGAGGACGGCATTCCTTGCTCTAATCATGGGGAACGGGCCAGGCCCTGACGGGAGCAGTCCAACCGTGGACTACCGACGCTCGAAGGGGAGCGGGGTTGAGAAGTTGTTCGGACAATCTTCCTCGGATCGGCCGGCAACCGCTGTGGCCTAGCACCCTTCTTTTCCTCTTAATTCAAAACCGATGATTCCTTCCCGCCATGGTGGAGGGCCTGCAGCCAGTGATAATGTCCTTTGTGAAGTCGAAAACAGTCCTGCTTTGGTCCTCGGAGGAAATGGTGAGCCTGTTTGAATCGTCAATCTTTCCAACAACGCTCGCCATGATTTCCACCTTCGAGAACATCTTGATGATCTCCTCCGAGTTCTCGGGCGGGCAGGTGACCACGAAACCGCATCCCTGATATGCCATTATCCATTGGGTGAAATTCGAGTCATCCGGCTTTGGGACCCTGTCCAGGTCCACGCTTCCTCCCTTGCCGCTTGTCTCCAGGAGCATGCCCAAGGTTCCCACGGAACCGGGATTGGACATGTCCTTACCCGAGTTGACCAGCCCCTTCTTGGAGATCTTGTTCATGACCAGGATCTGATCCCTGACCAACTGGTCCTGCTTGTTCGTGGTTGTATCCCAGGCATATGGGAGGGCATCGGGGTAGGAACCAACGGTATCCATGGCGAAGATGATATCATCGCCCACCTCTGCGGTGTGACTGTATATGACCTCATCCTTACCGGCGGATCCCAGTATGGCGACATCGATCGCATGATACTCGCAGTCAGGATGGGTGTGACCCCCAACGATCGGTACGCCGAACTTCTTCACCGCGACCGCGACCCCTCTCATTACCTGGGCGCATATCCTCAGGTCCTTCATGGAGATTATGTCCACCATGGCCATGGGTATGCCACCCATGGCCGCGATATCGTTGATGTTGACGAGTACGGAGTAGTAACCTGCGTAGTAGGGGTTGGTCTTCATCAGGGGTTCCATGATCCCATCTGCGGCCAGCAATAGTACCGAGTCGTTGAACTCGAGGACGGCACAGTCCTCGCCGTATGAGGCCAGGATCTTATCATGCCCAATCAATGGCATAAAGTGCATTACCTCGGAGATGCTCTTCTTCCTCATTACCCCAGGGTGATTCCTGATCGATCTCACCAGAGCATCAAGGTCCATGGACACGAGTATGGAATCTATGGATAAATATATTCTTGAAAATCATTATGGCCATGTCAGTAATTACATGGATTGTCCATGAAGATCAGTGTTGGCCACATCATATCATCAGCCTGGTCTGCTTTATCTCCTTTATCAGGTGCGAAAGGCCATAGTCGCTAGCGATTATCGATTCCATAAGCTCAAGATGTTCATCGGGGAATTCCCTTTCAGGCATGAAGGCTCTGTTGCTGTTGGCGATCTTGAATCCCATGGATGTAAGGAATTTTTTCGCCTCCTGCCTCTCCTCGGGAGCGGCGAGCCTTCCTGACGGCTCATCCTTGAATCCGGTCCTCTTGAATTCCTCCTCGAACACGGCCCTCTCGAAGAATCTGCTCAAGCAATAGAGGGCGAGACGGTTGGCGTCATTGGAATCGCCCATCATCTTCATAGTCCTTTCTCCCACCAGCTCGTAGATATCCTTATCTCTTGACCTTGCTGGTAGGTATATCTTGGCGGGTGGTACATCTTTCTCTTTGAGCAACTTGAGGTCTGTGAGAGCTCTCAGGTATCCTGTGAGTATGAGCCTGTGGAACTTGAAACCATGTGCCTCCAGTTCCCTTGAGAGGGCACTTATGGATCTACCATCTTTCTTAAGCATTTCAAATATTATCGTACTGAGTTCCTTCTCTGGATGAAACGCTTGCTCACCAATATGGTAACAATATTGATAACTAATAAGCCTTTCCCGGGCATGTAACAGTGTTAATTGTTACCTCATTGGTATCCTACTTGGATTCAAAAATGTCTTTATTTAGTAAGGAAAATAGTACATTTTACTCAACAGCGGGGGATGCGCTTACTACCCGTTATGGGAAGTGGACTCAATGAAAGTAGCAGAGCACATGCGGGATCGCGGGGAGAAATCATATTTCAGCGATAAGGAATCGACCGATTTATCATTGTTCGTAAGGACATCGGATGAGGAGATCAAGAAGTGGGACAAATCGCGCATATATGATGCATTGGTGCGTGAGACGGACATAGGTATTGATGCGGCCAGGATAGTCGCCACTGAGGTGGAGAAGCTCATATCAGAACTTGATCTGGATGTTGTAACTTCGCCATTGATAAGGGAACTAACGAACGCCAAGCTGGTCGAGTATGGGCTGGCAACGATTAGGAAGCAGCATACGAGGTTGGGGGTTCCTCTATTTGATGCCAGGCAGATAATAACCTCCCCCAACAAGGAGAATGCCAATGTCCCGCACGGCCCAGAGGCTACCAATCTCACGCTCTCTGAGAATATTAAGAAGGAATTCGCCCTTTTAGAGGTCTTCAGTCAGGATATAACGGACGCGCACATGAGGGGGGACATACACCTTCACGACCTAGGAATGATCGATCGACCCTACTGCAGCGGGCAATCGATAGAATATGTCAAGAAATTTGGACTCAACCTACCGAATGCCCTTTCCATAGCCAAGCCTGCGAAGCACCCAGAGGTTCTCATCGAGCAGATCATCAAATTCTCGGCCGCACTCCAAGGGCACTTCGCGGGCGCCATCGGATGGGACGCGGTGAACATCTTCCTGGCACCATACCTTGAAGGCGTGGAATACGAGAGGATGAAGCAGCTAGCTCAAATCCTGGTGTTCGAGTTCGCTCAGCAGGCGGTGGCAAGGGGTGGCCAGTCTATCTTCAGCGACCTGAACCTTTACTGGGAGATCCCGGACCACTTCATGGGCGTTCCCGCCATAGGTCCTGGGGGACAGTTCACTGGTGCTAATTACGAGGATTACATCGATGAAAGCCAGAGATTCGTCGACGCACTCTTCGATGTCTACATGGAGGGCGACGCTCTGGGTAGACCGTTCTTCTTTCCCAAACCCAATGTGCACATGACCGAGAAGTTCTTCCGAACCGATGGAAGTGACGAGTTCCTTGAGAAGATCTCAAGGGTCGCCTCGGAAAAGGGGAACACCTACTTCGTGTTCGATAGAGGGGGTACGGCGAAGATCAGCGAGTGCTGCAGGCTGACCTTCAAGCTGGATAAAAGTGACCTGGAGGATGCGAAGACCCCTTGGAAGATGAGGTACTCCGCTATGCAGAATGTCACCCTCAATCTCCCCCGGATTGCCTACGAGGCCCATCAGGACGATACCAAGTTATTCGAGATACTTAGGGAGAAGATGAACCTGGTTGCCCTGGCGCACATACAGAAGAGGGAGTTCATCTCCCGCTTATTTGATCTGGGAAAGACGGGTCCCCTGTCACTCCTGACTATGAACCTTGACGGAGATCCCTATTACCGCCTGGACAAGGCATCCTTCTTGGTGGGAATGCTGGGACTCAACGAGATGGTGCAGTATCACACGGGGGAGGAGCTGCACGAGTCCAAGAGCGCCCTGAAGTTCGGTCTTAAGGTCATCGCGTCCATGAAGAAGAACGCGGATGAGATCGGTGAGGAGTACGGCATCAAGATGCCACTGGAGCAGACCCCCGCCGAGAGTACCGCGTACCGTCTTGCCAAGTTGGATATGAAGTACTTCCCCCTCCAGGCCCCGACCGTATCCAAGGGAAACAGGAGCATGGGTGAGATATACTACACCAACTCCACATATCTCAATGTGGGATCGAACATGAGCGCGATCGAGAGGGTGAAGATGGAGGGCCTGTACCATCCCCTGATCGAGGCGGGCGCTCTCAGTCACGTCTGGTTGGGGGAATCGAAGCCTCCGGCGGAGAGCATCGCGGCCTTCGTCAAGAAGACCTTCAACAACACCCAGAACGCACAGATAGCGTTCAGTCCAGAGTTCACATCATGTCTCACCTGCGGTCAGACCTCCAGAGGTCTCCATGAGGCCTGCCCCAAGTGCAATTCCAAAGATGTCGAGGGGATCACCCGGGTGACCGGCTTCTTCTCCAAGATCACTAGCTGGAACAAGGGCAAGCTGGGGGAACTCAAGGAAAGGCATTATTCAACCCTCTAAACCCCCCTTCCCTCTTTTTTTTTCATTTCCTTGGTTCCGATCTCTCATGACATGATCCAACAGCCTCGGAATGCGCTCATCCTTGACTCTCATTATGCAGTTTGATGAGGAAATTCGAGTTCGGAATCGGGAATCATCGGTGAACCAGCTCGAATCAAAGAAATCCCTGCGACAGCCTGGAGTTCATCATTCGCAATGGGGACAGCGATGCCAGGGTCATGAATCATGACCGATTCCGCCCGTCTTCACGGTCTTCAAGGAACTCCCGAGAAGTGGTCCGGTCTTCGATGCGTGTTCCGGCACGGGCTCCCCCGATCTGGATGCGATGGAAAGGTGATCAAACCCCTTCGCGACAGAATGACATTCAACTAGAACAGTCTCGGTCCGATCAGCTGCCACACTATGAGGAACAGGACGACCATGGCAAGTGTCAGGGTGATGCTTCCAACGTATCTCTCGATATCCTCCTGTGAGGCGTTCCTTTTAACCTTCCTAACTATAGAGTCGAGCCCATCCTTGAACAGGTATCCCCCGTCGAGCGGGACGGCCGGAAGCACGTTCGTCATACCCACCATCAGGTTGATCCAGAATATCCAGTAGAACGAGTTTGCGATGATCCAGAAGAGATCGACCGGAAGCGCCCCCATCGCCCCGGTCACCTGGAACAGGTCGCTGATGGGGGACTGAACTGGAGCCAGCCCCCTAAATGGAAGGGCGATGTAGAGTATGAAACCCCTTAACATGTCGTTGGCCGAGGTGCCCCCCTCGAATGGATTTCGGATGAGGGTCAGCAACGCCTCGGGGGTGTTGGTTCCAACGCCCAGGTAGACGCTGTTCACTCCCAGGAATCCGATATCTGGCTCTTCACCCGGGTCAAGACCGATATCCATCTGGTACTGGTTCCTGCTGGCAAGGGTCACCTGCGTGATGCTTCCCACCTGAACATAGCTCTGAGAGTCGTCGTCCCATGACAGCACGGTGACGTTGACAGTCTGCTGGGGATGGGTCAGCAACATAGCGTCGCTAAAGTTCTGCGAGTTGTATATGGTGGTGTCGTTGATGGAGGCCAGAATCATGCCGGTCTTCATTCCCGCGTCGCCGGCAGGCAGTCCTTTTGTCGTCTGGGTTATCGTGACACCCGAGTAGAACTCGTCGTTGCTCTCCTCTCCCCTGTAGAAGTATTGCACCAAGACCAGACTACCGGGTTCGGGAGCGTCGATATACTCCAGGTCCTGGGGGATCAGTACCGGGATCCCACCCACCTCCACGATCTGCGCACCGAACTCCATTCCGCCGTGCAGAGCGGGGCTGTCATCCGCCACCGTGACCACCACGGGCCCGTCCCGGACGGGCGAGGCGGCGGAGAGGAACACAAAGGAGAAGATCAAAGCGCAGAATACGGCCAGTATGATGTTGCTTCCCGGTCCGACGGCGAACACGTTCATCCGCTTCTTCTTCTCCGCCTTGGTGAGCTCGTTCTCGTCCGGTTCGGCGAAGGCCCCCATGGGGATGATGAAGAACAGCAGCCCGAGGGCCTTCAGCTTCAAATTCGCCACTCTGGTGAGGATGCCGTGGGATATTTCGTGGACCACGATGGCCACCACCAGCCCCAATATCCCGTACCATATGGGTATCAGAGGATTGATTCCTGGTATACCCAGTATCATCTCAGGGTCCGGGGCGCTCTCGGCCGGTATGCTGGTCACCAGCGTGGCCTCCCATATGAGCAGACCCATGATGAAGATCATGACCAGGAGGCATATGACCTTCGAGATCGCGGCATAGCAATTCCAGAATCTCTTGGCGGAAGCCACGCGGTCGATGAACGCCTTGCCCCTCTCCGTCCTCCACATGATGAAGGGGCCCCAGTTGGTGAGTCCAACCCTCTTAAGCAGGCCCTTCCGCTTCAGGCCGTACACCAGCGCGGTCCAACCCAGTATGACCGCTAGGGCGATAAGGTAGGGGTTAAGGTCCATCAAACACCTCGAGAATCGCCTAATGGAAACCCAGTATTAAATAATTGGTAGGGAACTGGACAGGGAAGCGGCTCAACCCCTGTCCCAGGCCTCCTCCGAGATCTCGTCGTACACTGCGGAGAAATCATCCTTCTTCTCCTGGGGCTCCTCCTGGTACCGGGCCATGCGGAGTATCTGCTCCCGCTTCAGTATCCAATAGTGGATTCTCCAGAGCTTTCCCTTCTTGAGGTGGACCTCCTCCTGGGTTGTGGTCAGGAACCCCTCCTCTTCCAGCATGTAGAAGACATCGCGGTCCTCCGAGGTGAGCCGGTTGTCTATCACCTCATCGGTGTATCCAAAGAAGGAGAGCAGGTACTCGGCAAGCTTCTCTATGTCATCATCGGCCATCCCCTTCTTGCCCAAGGTGTTCTTGAGGGCAAGATTCATATCATCCATGCTGACAACGGTCACCATCTCTCCCGCACTCCGCATGGCATTTCCAGTAAATTAACATGTTGCAAGGGCATCTCGGGATCACGATGTGGTGTCACTGCCACTCAGGGAGCAGATGCATCTCTTAACCACGGGCGCACCTGCCTGCACTGCCCATACCATGGATAGCGCCACCACCCCGGTGAGGAACACGAAATCGAGTATCCCTCCGGCTCCCAGCACCAGACTACTCCCGCCCGCGGCCAGCAGCTCTGGAAAGTGCAGCAGGTCCCCTCCCAGGAGCATTCCCAGGCATCCAGCGGCATAGGCGATCGCGCCTCCTCGGATCATGACGGTGTCTCGATTTCCGTTCCTGGTGAAGAACAGACCGCAGGCCGCCGCCATACCGGCCGGAATAAGCCAGTACGGGAACTGTATGAGTGCCCCGTGATCCACCACTTGAGTAAGGGGAAATGCCATGATGGCCACCATTCCCATGGATATCAGGGCCGCTGCCATGTCCAGGCGTTTCGTTGCCATTAGGAAGATGACGATCCCAATGGGTATCAGCACACCAGTGATGTTCAGGCTGATGGAAAACGGCTCCTCCAGTATGCTCAGATTCAGGAATGAGAGTGCAATGAGAGCGATGACGGCGAGTAGGGCGTAGAAGATGATCTCGTCCCAGTCATCCCTTTCGGTGTAGTCGGCCAGGGATATCTGGAAGACCCCCATCACCGCTGCTACCAGGATCAAGACTATGATCACGGTGGAGAGCAGTATGACAAGGGGGACGCCAACGACCATCCGTTCTTCGAATTGAGGTACCGCTATAAGAATCTTCTATTTCCAAAGATGAGTTCCAATCCTCCCCAGATCCGATGGAACACGTACACCTCCATCATCGTCAGGGTGATCACCAGCATGACCGGTATGAGGTACAGCCACGGGTCAGGGAGGAAGCGGGAGATCTCCAGCGCGAGGATCAGGTCTATGAACATGCAGATGACTACGTACCACCACCTGGCATACGTGCCGCGGAACCAGTCGCCCCATGAGGTGTCCCTGTACTTCTTCGGGATATCGTCTTTCCCCTCGGACACGGGTTCCTTCCGGTCCTCCACCTCTATCCTGCGCTTCTTGGCCATGCTCAGCTCACTTCACCATGTGGCATGCCACATAATGGTCCTTGGATATCTCGCGTAGCGGTGGCTCCTCCATCTCGCAGATCGCCTCCCGGTACTTGCACCTGGTGTGGAACCTGCAACCGGAAGGGGGGTTCGCTGGGCTGGGTACGTCGCCGCTTAGCACGATCCTCTCCTTCGAGTAGCCCGGGTCCGGTACCGGTATGACCGAGAGCAGGGCCTTGGTATACGGGTGCTTCGGATCGTCAAAGAGGGTGTTCTTGGGCGCTGATTCCACCACCTTACCCAGGTACATGACGTTGATCCTGTTGCACATGTACCTGATCGTGCTGAGATCGTGGGATATGAACAGGAAGGTGAGGTTGAATTCGTTCTGCAGGTCGTTGAGGAGGTTGAGAATCTGGGCCTGAACTGACACATCCAGGGCGGATGTGGGCTCGTCGAGCACTATGAACTCGGGGTTGAGGGCGAGCGCCCTCGCGACGCCGATCCTCTGCCTCTGTCCTCCGGAGAACTCGTGAGGGTACCTGTACAGGTGCTCGGGGTTCAGACCCACCCTTTCCAGCATCGCCGTCACGCGATTGCGGAGATCTGATCCCTTGGATATCCCGTGCACCTGCAGAGGCTCCCCAATGACATCCTTGATGAGCATCCTTGGGTTGAGGGAGGAGAACGGGTCCTGGAACACTATCTGCATCTCCCTGCGGAGCATCCTCATGCTCTCTGTGTCCTTCAGGTCAAGCGCGTACTTGGCCTGTATGTCGTTCAGCTCTCTCTCGAGATCGCCGCTTCCGGTGATCTCCTTGCCGTTCATCTCCCGCTCGAGCTGGATCATCCTATCCCTAACATCACCGGGCATCTTGTAGTAGATGTGGCCTCCCGTTGGAGGGGTGAGCTGAAGCATGCATCTTCCCGCCGTGGTCTTGCCGCAGCCGCTCTCGCCGACCAGCCCAATGGTCTCGCCCTTTCGTATGGGCAGGGTCACCCCGTCCACGGCCTTCACGCTGCCGATGGATTTCTTGAACAGTCCTCCCCTAATGGGGAAGTACTTCTTCATGTCCCTGGCCTCGATCAGAAAGTCATCCATTAGCTTCCCTCCGTGTAAAGGTGGCAGGACACAAAGTGCCCTGGACTCACCTCCATCAGTGGCGGATTGACCTTCCTGCACACCTCCATCGAGAAGGGACATCGCGGATTGAACCTGCATCCAGAAGGAGGGTGGACGAGGTTGGGGACGTTGCCCTCTATGATCTCCAGCCTGGCTGTCTCCCCCGATAGCTTGGGGATCGAGTTCATGAGACCCTGGGTGTATGGATGAAGCGGCTCCTTGAACACCTCTTCCACGGTGGCGATCTCCGCCATGTTGCCCGCGTACATCACCCCCACTCTATGACAGGTCTCGGCCACCACACCCAGGTTATGGGTGATGAGCAGGATGGAAGTCTCCATCTCCTCCTGGAGTTCCCTCATCAGATTGAGGATCTGGGCCTGGATGGTCACATCGAGGGCGGTGGTGGGCTCGTCCGCGATGAGCATTCGTGGCTTGCATGCCAGCGCCATCGCGATTGTCACTCTCTGCTGCATCCCACCGCTGAGCTCGTGCGGATAGGAGGTCAGCACGTTGCCTGGATCTGGTATCCTGACCCGCTTGAGCATGTCCTTCGCGCGTCTGAGGGCCTCATCCTTGATGGACTTCTCGTACCTGTGGGCAAGGGGTATTTTGGACCTGATCTTGAGCAGCAGGTCGTCTGGCTTCTTGGCCAGTTTCAAGCAGTTCTTCCGATTGGATTGAAGCAAGTACAGTTTCATCCATCTAATTGGCACATTATGGAACGAGCTGCCACAGTTGGGGCAGAAATCCGCGTCGTCATCCACGATGGTCTCACAGTTCGAGCACTGGAATTTCATGGTGTCCGTCTGGATCTTCTGCGCCCTCTTGAATTCCTTGAGTCTCTTGATTTTTCC
>CAZQLP010000049.1:0-11327 GCA_964594225.1 uncultured Methanomassiliicoccales archaeon | reverse complement strand
TTCATCCTCTGGATCTACCAGGCGTATGACGCCTACAAGCTGGCCCAGGAGTACAACATGAATCTCCGGCGCACCGGGATGCCTCCCTGGTAGGCGGCGCCACCTTCCCATTTCTCATTCCCATTCCATTTTGAATTTCCAGCGCCCAGCTGAAAGCAAGTTCTATTAGTATCGAAGACCTTGCTCGATGGGAGCATCCCCTGGGAGTGTGTTCGCGTTGAAGATCTCCGTCGTGATCCCGACAATGAACGAGGAGGAGTCGATAGGCGATGTTCTTGACTCCATCATTCAGGCGCTGGAACCCAGCGAGTTCGAGTTCGAGATGATGATCGTCGACACCGACTCCAAGGACCGCACCCGGGAGATCGCGATCTCCATGGGGGCGAAGGTGATCGATGAGCCCCGCCGCGGATACGGGAGGGCGTACAAGACCGGTTTCGAGGACGCGGAGGGCGACCTGGTGGCCACCCTTGACGCGGACTGCACCTATCCAGCGGAGGACATTCCTCTGATCGCGAGGACGCTCGTCGAGGAAGACCTCGATTTCATAACCACCAACAGGTTCGCCAGGCCGGAGAAGGGGGCCTTCACCACCTCACACCGCTTCGGGAACTGGGCGCTCACCTTCACGGCCAACCTGCTGTTCGGGATCAGGATCAGGGACTCGCAGAGCGGCATGTGGGTGTTCCGCAGGCCCATCCTGTCCAGGCTGGACCTCACGGATGACGGGATGCCCTTGTCGGAGGAGATCAAGATAGAGGCCTTCAAGAAGGTGAGAGCGAGAGAGATGCCCATCACCTACCGGAAGAGGAAGGGGGAGGTCAAGCTCTCCTCCTGGAGGGACGGCAGGAAGAACTTCGCCTTCCTTTGGAAGAAGCGCTTCTAGCGAACCGGGGCGTCAGAGATAACCGTCCCTGACCGTTCTGATGGTCTCTCTGAGGCCCTCCCTGGCCTTGAGATTGAAGAGGCAGGCCGCGGGATGATAGGTGGGGAGGAACTCGACGCTGACCCCCCCAATCTCCACCTCGAGGGACCGGTTGGCCTCATCCCCGAGCTTGATGCTCCTTCCCAGCAGGTTGGCGCAGGCGGTCCTTCCAAGACCCACGACGAGCCTGCGCCCCATCAGGTCCTGCTCCAGGTACGGGAAGCATGCCTCCCTCTCTCCCGAGGTCGGGACCCTGTTGCCGGGAGGCCTGCACTTGACCGTATTCGTGATCATTATCCTCTCCCTGGACAGGCCTTCCTCATCCAGAATGCGATCCAGCATCGATCCCGCCCTGCCCACGAAGGGCCTCCCCTCCAGGTCCTCGTTCTTCCCCGGCGCCTCCCCCACGAAGCATACGGGCGAGGAGAGGTCACCGTCCGGGGGGACCACCCTGTTCCTGGTCTCGCACAGGGGACAGCGTCTGCAATCCAGGTCCAGCTCCAAATCAGTCCTCCAGAAGCTGCTGGGATGTCATCAGGGGATGCAGTTCCAGCCCCATCGGTTCCAGGAGCCGGCGTCCGCCCTCCTCCCTGTCGACCACGGCCAGTATGTCCTTTACCACGGCTCCATCGCCCCTTAGGATCTCCACGGCGTCCGCCGCTGACCTGGCGGACGTGATCACGTCCTCCACCACCAGCACCCTCTCGCCGACCTCAAAGGCGCCCTCGATCTCGTTCCCGGTCCCATACGATTTCCTCTCCTTCCTGACCATGACATAGGGGATCCCGGTCTCCAGGGAGAGCGCGACAACGAGCGGTATGGAGCCGAGCACCACGCCGGCCAGGCGATCGCAACCGATACCTTCCCTCCGCATCATTGATGCCAGTTGCCTCGCGATCTCCCTCAGAACGGCCGGATCGGTGCTGGCCTTCTTGATGTCTATGTAGTATGGACTCTCAATGCCCGATGCCAGGGTGAAGCTTCCGTACTTCAGGGCACCGCACTCCCTCAGCTGGTCCTTCAATCCTTCGCTCATCATATCACCACGGAACTTCCTTCCTGCCCATCCTGTACCCGATGATGTTCACACCCCTGTGGAGCAGGGGAACCGCGACCAGGATGGTGAGCAGGGCGATCCACCTGTTGCCCTCCCAGAAGTTGGAGAGAAACCAGTCCGGGTAGAATATCAGAAGCAGGATCAGGGATCCCAACAGGAAGTCGTACTGGTCGAGCACCGGCATCTTGGCCCCCCTCTTAACGTTCAGGCGCCTCTTGATGAAGGAACCTCCCATGTCCCCCAGCAGGGCTCCCAGGGAGAGGGCGAATATCACGCCGAGGGCCGCGGGATAGGACCCGAAACCCCATAGGTTCTCGCTGTCGAAGGGCAACGCCACCATCATCAGGATTGTTCCAAGAGCCACCCCGGCCGCGCATCCGCCTATGAGGCCATACCATGTCTTCCCGTCGCCCAGTATCCTTCGTCCCCTCCAGGACCTCCCGAGGTCTATGGGGGGCCCTCCACCGAAGATCACGGCGGCGGAGTTGGGCAGCAGGGCGGGCAGCATCAACCACAGGCCGCTGAGCGCGACCAGCACTTCCTCCATCATCGGAGGATTCGGTTCGGTTGTTAAGTGCTTTTCGTTCTCGACCCCCCACCCGGGTCCCTGGCGTCCAGGAAACCCGGAAGGTCCCTGACGGGCGAGTCCGTGGGGACCAGATCGATCTGGGAGGCGAACCGCTCCGCCCTCCTGTCCAGCAGCACCGCCACCCCCACGTCCTCCTCCGTCCTGATTAGGCGGCCGATGGCCTGCAGGACCTTGCGGAGCGCCGGGGCCTTCACGGTGTAGTCCCATCCCCTTCCGAACTTGATCTCGTAGTGGTGGAGAAGCGACCTCTGCCTCGCGGTCGGCTTGGGGTACGGTATGCCCACTATCAGTGCCACCTGGAGGTCCCTATCGGGGAAGTCCAGCCCCTCGCTGATCCTCCCACCCATCACCGCGAATAGCACGGCCCCTTCGTCCCTGCACTCCCTGAAGTCCTGGACGGTGTCCATCAGCTCCACCTGTGACATTCCCCTCTCCTCGATGTGTATCCCCTTCCTGATCCTGAGCCTCACCCCGTCGCCAAGGAACCTCTCCATCAGCGAGAAGGAGGGGAAGAAGACCACAGTATTCCTGTCGAGGATGTTGCAGAGTCTGACCACCATGTCCTCGATTCTCCCCACCATCTCCGCGTCTCTCGAAAGCTCCTCGTAACTGGTCGTCAGGTCCCTGACGTAGAACACCATCCTGTTGTCCACGGGAAATGGTGACGGGAACTCCCTCATCACGGTGTCCGCCGGAAGCCCGACGGAGTCCCGGTACTCCTCCAGAGGGTTCAGCGTGCCGGACATGTGTATGCTCGATCTGCAATCGAGAAGGGGGGCGCACGCCAGGGATGAATCCAGGCAGTATCCCTGAAAACCAGGAAGATCTCCCCCGAGGACGAGCTTGACGAAGCTCTCCTCGTCCATCCTGATCCAGAGGCTCAGGAAGGATCCCAGGCCATGGATGTATGAGCGAGGGAGCCTTCCGCTCTCCTTCCTCCCCTCCCTGATCGCCTCCCCATGGACCAGTAGCGCCTTGGCGGCCAATTCAAGCTGCTTCGAGGTGATGGAGAAGTCGCCAAGGAGCCCCTCCTCCATGAAGAACGGGGGTATGAGCCCGTCCTCCTCTATCAGGTACTCGTCGAGAGCCAGCCTGAGCCTGTCCCTCAGGACGAGCACGATGTCCATGACGCTCACGCCCTCGAGGACCTTTGGATCTCCATGATCCCTCACCTCCCCCTCCACCAGATCAAGTCCCCTCCCGGTCAGGGTGAAGGACCTGGTCTCGCGGGCGAAGTCCGGCAGGTTGTGCGCCTCATCCACGACCACCACCAGCCTTCCCAGGTCCACGTTCATCCATTCCAGGATGGAGGACCTGATGAACGGGACGAAGAAGTAGACGTAGGGGGCGGTGACCACCCTGGCCTCGGAGACGATCTCCTTCATGAGCTCGTAGGGGCACAGTTCCTTGATGTCGCAGCGGTCCACGAACTCCTCCACGGTGGGCAGCTCCCTCCTGCACCATTCCTCCATCCCCTCCGATCCGGTTTCCATCATCCGGCGGTAGAACGGGCACCCAGCATCGCTCCCTGAAAGGGTCCTCCTCTTCATCTCCGCGCAGAGTCGGGAGAGCTCCTCCGAGGTTCCACCCTGCAGGGAGGGATCGCCCCTGATAAGAGGACAGGTCCCCTTCCTGCCCTGAATGCCCATCCCGAACACCTGTTCATCCTTTGAGATCCGCCTCAGCTCCAGCATCACCTGCCTCTGCTGGGAGTTGGTCCTGGTCAGGTAGAGCAGCTTCTCCCCCTTGCCCAGGGATCGCAGCACCCCGGCGAGTGCGCATGCCGTTTTGCCCGTGCCCGTCCCGCTCTCGAGGACCAGATGACTCCTGGTGGATACCGTCCTCGAGATCAGGTCGACTAGATCCGCCTGGTAACGCCTGGGGGTGTAGGGGAAGAAACGCATTGGCCCAATCATCTGATGCTGTAAGAAATCCCTTTTGGAAGGGTGAGTGAAAATGGGCGATCGCGCTTCATCCGGGAGATCAGACCCTCTGCCAGATCTCCTCGGGGATCTCATCGTAGATCGAGTTGTCATCATCGTCGGCGAAAACCGAGTGGCCGTTCTCCATGATGATTTCCTTGATCCTCGACTTCCTGAATAGCCAATAGTGTATGCGCCACTCGCGACCGTCGTAGAGGGTGGTCTCCTCCCTCTCAGTGGTCAGGATGCCCGTGTCCTCGAGCATGTAGAAAGCATCGCGATCCTCAGGCTCCAGGATGTTGTCGATGATCCTCTCGCTGTAACCGAAGAAGTTCATGACGTGCTGAGCCATGGCCCTTGCCTGATCCTCGGGCATACCGCTGCTATCGATGCTCTTTTGAATGGCGTGTGTCAAATGCTCAACAGTCAAGGTGGATTTACCATTACCATATACCATTATCAAATCCCCCGGTCCTTAGCGTCGTCAATAATAAACAAACTATGCAATCATTAAAAACAGCTATATATAAACATTGTGCGCTTTTCCTCATCTGGCAACCAACATAATTTTGCTGATTCATCCCGTCGTTAGCTAAGTAATGTAACCCGAAATATTCTAATCGGACAAGCGTCAATAGCAGAACGGGCTGAGATATGCTGGTGGAGTTCACGGTTGTACCCCTGGGAAAGGGCGAGAGCGTCAGCGAGTACGTCGCGGAGTGCATGAGGATCGTGAAGGCCAGCGGCCTGAGTTACCAGCTCACGCCAATGGCCACCATCCTGGAGGGCGAGAGGGACGAGGTCATGAATGTGATCATGGAATGTCATCAGAGGGTCTTGGACATGTCCAAGAGGGTGATAACCGAGATCAAGATCGATGATCGCAAGGACAGGAAGAACGCGATGATCCAGAAGATCAGGAGCGTGGAGAGCAAGCTGGACTAGAGAGTCTCCAGCGCATCCACTATCCTGGCGCATACCCTTTCGTCCCCGTACGAGGTGGGATCATCCATGCCAGGTCCAGCACGGGTCATTTCCCGTTCGATCAGATCCCTGTCCGCCCCCACCAGCACGTTCCATCCGTCCTCGACGGTCTCCACCCACTCGGTGCTCTCCCTGAGCGTGATGCACGGGACCCTGAAGAAGAAGGCCTCCTTCTGCACACCACCGGAGTCGGTCATTATCAACCTGGCGTGCTTCTCGAGGGATATGAACGAGAAGAAGCCCTGCGGCGGGAGCAGCACCAGATTCTCCTCACCCTCCAGCGAGGAGAGCATGTCCCATCTCTCGAGGTTCCTCCGGGTCCTGGGATGGAGGGGGAGCACGACAGTCTCCCCGCTGTCGATCATCGCCCCGAGGATGGACTCCATGTTCTCCCTGGAGTCGGCGTTGCTCTGCCTGTGTACCGTGGCCAGGACATAATCTCCCGGGGACAGCCCGTTCCCCTCCAGCGCCGTTCGATCCAGGCGGTGGTCGATCATCAGCAGGACCTGGATCATGGTATCCCCAACCAGGTGCACGCCCTCGGTGATTCCCTCATTCCCCAGGTTCCCGACCCCGGCCCGGCTGGGACAGAGCAGGATGGTGGACAGTTGATCGGTGAGCACCCTGTTGACCTCCTCCGGCATCCTCATGTCGAAGGACCTGAGTCCCGCCTCAACGTGCGCGACCGGGAGATGGAGCTTGGCGGCCGCCAGTGCTCCGGCCAATGTGGAATTGGTGTCCCCGTAGACGATCACGACATCTGGCCGCTCCTTGATCAGGACCTCCTCGCAGGCCGTGAGCATACGCCCGGTCTGCTCACCGTGCGTCCCCGAACCCACCCCGAGATTGTAGTCGGGATCGGGGATGCCCAGCTCCTCGAAGAATATCTGGCTCATCTCGTAGTCGTAGTGCTGACCGGTGTGGACCACCAGGTGGTCGTGGGCCCTCGAGATCTCTGGATGCAGAGGTGCCAGCTTGACGAACTGCGGTCTGGCCCCAACGATGGAGACGATCCTCATCATGCCACCTAATCGCTACCGAGGTAATACAGTTTGCGAGCTCAAAGCTGCATGTACTCCTTGGGCCTCATCTCGCTCAGCTTGATGTACTTGGCCTCCTGGAGACCTGCCTCCCTCACCAGGTGGTCAAGCAGGTCCCGGTCAACGGGGTCGTCGACCACCACGAGCATGAGTGTCCTCTCGCCTCGGTTCCTTCGACCGACACGCATCCTGGCGATGTTGATGTTGTTCTCACCCAGTATGTTGCCCACCTTCCCGATGACGCCCGGAAGATCCTGATGGATGGTCATGATCATGTCCCCATCCAAGGGCATGTCGATGTCGAACTCGTCGATGCCCACCAACCTGGGCTCGTCGGCCGGGAACGCGGTCCCACGGACCTCGATCATCTCACCATCCGACCACAGCTGGACGCTGACCATGTTCATGAAGTGGGAGCACTCGTCCACCTTGGACTCGATCACCTGGATGCCTTTCTCCTTCGCGATCGCCTCCGCGTTGATGATATTGGTATTCTCCCCGGTGATGTTGGAGAGGACACCAATTAAGGCGGATATCCTCACCATGCTGGTATCCTTGCTGACCATCTCCCCGCAGATTGTCACCTGGATACGCTCCAGCGGCGAGTCGAAGATCTTCATCGCGAAGCAGCCCAGGATCTCGGCCAGGGGGATGAATGGTGTGACCTTGGAATCCACCTTCCCCATCGGGGCATTGACGGCGTTGTTGATCCTCCCTTCCAGGAGGAAATTCTTAACGTGCTCGGCCATCTCCAGCGACACCTTTTCCTGGGCCTCCTTGGTAGAGGCGCCCAGGTGTGGAGTGGTCACGATGTTGTCAAGCTCGAGAAGCTTGGATCCCAGCGGGGGCTCCTCCTCGTACACGTCGATGGCCGCGCCGGCGATCCTATTCTCTGAGAGTGCGTTGTAGAGCGCCTCCTCGTCGATTATGCCGCCCCTGGCGCAGTTGAGCACCAGGGCATTGGGCTTCATGAGCCTGAACTGCTTCTCTCCCAGGATGTGGTACGTACCCTTGGTGAGCGGTGCGTGGACCGTTATGATGTCGGCCTCCTCCAGTACCCTCTCCAGGGGCAGGAGTCTGACTCCGACCTTCACCGCTTTCTCCGGCGATATGAAGGGATCGAACCCGACCAGCCTCATCTGGAAGGCCTTTGCCCTCTTGGCCACCTCTCCCCCGATGCGGCCGATACCCACTAGACCCAGGGTCTTGCCGCTTAGCTCCATCCCCGTGAACCTCTTCCGCTCCCACCTGCCGGCCTTGACCGAGCTGTCCGCCCACACGATCTTCCTGGCCAGGGTGAGCATCATGGCCATGGTGTGCTCCGCCGCCGAGAGTATGTTGGCGGCCGGGGTGTTCATGATCAGTATGCCCTTTCGGGTGGCATGATCGACGTCCACGTTGTCAACGCCCACTCCGGCCCTTCCCACGACCTTGAGATTCTTCCCGGCATCCAGGACCTCGGAGGTCACCTTGGTGCCGCTCCTGATTATGATCCCTTCGTAACCAACGATCTCATCGAGCAGTTCCTCATGGCTCAGGTCGGACTTCACGTCCACCTGGACCCTTGCATCCCTTCTGAGTATCTCCAGACCCTCATCGGATATGGGGTCGGTTACCAGCAACTTCACGCTAATTCCTCCATAGATTCATCCAGTACCGTCAAAAATTCCATGACGTCGGGGACGGTCAGGTCCCCCATGTGACCCACCCTGAAGGTGTCCTCATTGAGCTTCCCGTAACCGGCCGATATCTCGTAGCCTTTTCCGTTCAACGAACCTTGCAGGGCGTCGAACTCCACTCCAGGATTGTTCACGACGGTGATGGTGTTGGACCTGTAGCCCTCCTCTGCGAACAGGGAGGCCTTCCTCTCCGCCCAGTCGCGCACCATATCCGCCATCTCCTGGTGCCTGGCGTACCGTGCGGGCATTCCCTCATCGAGCATGCGGTCCAGCTGGAAATCCAGACCGTACATCAGGGATACCGGGGGGGTCGTAAGGGCGTAGTCATCGTCCGCCTTCCTCTTGAGCTCCAGGAGGTCGAAGTAGTACCCCCTGTTCTGCACATTCTTGGCCTTCTCCAGCAGCCTGTCTGACACGCATATCATGGCCATGCCCGGAGGAAGGGCGAGAGCTTTCTGGGTCCCGAAGACCAGGGCATCGATGTCCAGCCGGTCCAGGTGGATGTCCATGGCGCCCACCGACGTCACCCCGTCCATGAATATCAGAGGGTCGCCCTGCTCCCTGACAGCGGCCACGATGTCCTCCAACGGGTTGAAGACGCCAGTCGATGACTCATTGGAGACCAGGGTGACGGCCTCGATCTCTTTATCCACCATGTTCTCGAGGTGATCCGGCCTGACGGCCTTCCCCCATGGAACGTTCACCTCCACCACCTCCTTGCCGTTCGCGACGCCTATCTTCTGCCACCTGTCGCCGAAATAACCGTTGGAGATGCCCAGCATCCTCCTCCGAACGCCGTTCCTGACGCAGGATTCGAGGAACCCGGAGGAGGAGGTCGCCGCCAGGATGATCTGCATGTCGGTCTCCAGTGTCTTCTGCATCTTCTCAACTATGCCCCTGTGCAGGTCCCTGTACGCCTTTCCCCTGTGCACCATCATGGGGCGGCTCATGGCCTCAAGAACCTCGGTGCGGACCTCGACAGGACCCACTGTAAACAGTCTAGGATTCACAGATACCCTCCAGAAGATTCCAGAACGATCCTACGACCGGTCAGGGAGCCTTGAGGAGGGCATCTGTGTTCCCCCTCCGGCTCCCGCTCCCCACCCGGATCCGCTGCACGCGGCGCTGGCGCCGGATGCGGGGGTCGCGTTCTCGATGCCCAGAGCTATCCCTGACCTGGATGGCAAGGGACCGTAGAAGTCCATTCGCGAGGGCTCGAGATTGGATTTCATGTTCAGGGCCGTATCCTTGATGTCCCCATATATATGTTCCGATGAAAGAAACGGAGCCTCTGACCGTTCACGCTTGCCTAGAGAGCAAGAGATTATTATTTCAGATGAGATTATGAATGCTAGGAACGGGAGGGCGATGACGTCATGGCCAAGATCCTCGTGGTGGACGACGATGGATACATAAGGAACATCATCAGGACCATGCTCGAGGAGCACGAGGTGATAGAGGCCGAAAACGGTCAAGAGGCCCTCAGGCTCTACGAGGAGAGCGGTCCAGACCTGGTGCTCATGGACACCATGATGCCGGACATGAACGGCATAGAGGCGACCAGGAGGATCCTGGAGCTCGATCCCGATGCGAAGGTGCTCATGGTGACCGCCTTCGCCTCCTCCAAGAAGGAGGAGATGCTCGACGCTGGAGTGAAGGAGGTCATCCCGAAACCCCTCAGGATGGACGATCTCCTGAAGAAACTGGGAAAGTATATCGAATGAGCCGCGTCATCGTGATCGTCCAGGCTCACCGCATGTCCTCGACATTCTCGCTCTCCAGCATCTCCTGGACCCCCTCCGATTCCTCCAGACGATCCTCCATCTCCTGGATAAGCCTCTCGATGTCGTTCGCGTGATCTATGATGATGCCGAAGAGCTCGTCCTCGGACATCTTCATGAGCATCTTCCCCCTGAGTTCCGAGTAACCGATGATCACCGACAGGGGGTTCCGGACCTCCTCCACAAGGGTGGTGAACTGCTCGATGTTCCTCCGGAGCTGAGCCTCGGCCCTCCTCTTCATCTCATCCGCCCGTTTCTTCTCGGTGACATCCCTCAATATTCCCACCATGCCCTCGGGCTCACCGGATTCGTCCAGGATGGGCCTGGATCTCAGCGTGGCGAAGAACAGCTCCCCCGCCTTGTTCACCGCCTCGATCTCCAGCTCCCCCACCTCGCCGTTGGATTCCATCAGCTTCCTGAACCTGCTGTAGTCCGCGCTTCTCCTGAAGAGTACGGAGAGGGGCAGTCCCTTGATCTGCCTGGGGTCGTATCCCGTCACCTCCAGGACCGAGGGGCTGACGGTGGTGATCAGACCGTTCAGGTCCGTTCTGAAGTACAGGTCCTCGAACGAGTTGAAGATGGTTCTATATCTCTCCTCGCTCTCCCTGAGCGCCATCTCCGATCTCTTGTGTTCGGTGATGTTCTCCATGATCAGGGTCACGCCGTTGCCCCCATCATCGAAGGCAGTGGGAATGATCTTCGTCCGGAAACAGACGTCCACCCCCCTCGTCTCGAACCATATCTCGGATGTGGAGTCCTTTCCCTCCAGCGCCTGGTCGAGTTTGCTTATGACCTCCTCGTTAGTGAATAGGGGCAGCCTCACATCGGATATCAAGTGACCGACGAGATCCCCCTGCCCCATCCCCAGGAAGTAGGCGAAGTCGTCGCTGACCTGGGTGATCTCCAGACCGGAATTCATCACGATTATGTAATCTGACGAGAAGTTCAGCATGGTCGAGATGGGTATTCTCTGGGAGAGGAAGTACACCTTAGCTGGCCCGAAGGCCTTCATCTCTACATGCCCCGCAATCCGGAGGACGTCGAGGTACTTGGCCACGGAGTTCCTGTTCACCCCTATAGCCCTGGAGATGTCGGTCACCGTCATCCCCTTCTGGTTCGACCGCAAGATCTCCTTGATCCTGGCGAGCTCCTCCTCGTATTCCGTCAACATCAACCATCACCGCATCATGGATATTAAGGTTTAACGCTTTGATACTCGGTTTTGCATGGCAAAGACCCGGACCGTGGGCAACGGGACCCCTCAGATCATCCATAACCATGCGCGAATGCCGTTGGATCGTCCTCACTTGCGCCCACTAAGCTGGACCCCCGGTCGGATGAGACTCCTCG
>CAZQLP010000048.1:0-11385 GCA_964594225.1 uncultured Methanomassiliicoccales archaeon | reverse complement strand
AGTATGTCGTCGATTCCCGCCTCTATGGCCTCCTCCACCACGTACTGGATCGTGGGCTTCTCCATGACCGGGATCATCTCCTTGGGCTGCTCCTTGGTAATCGGGAGAAACCTCAGACCCATGCCCGCCGCAGGTATTATCGCCTTCACTTGATCACCAACAAATTCCCTCGTAGTTCTCCGTGTGGACAATGCCCCTTCCGTCGATCACAAGCTTGTCACCGTACATCTCGGGGTCGGAGAAGCTCGCCCATTCCGTCGCGATCACCACCGCATCGCTGTCCCTGACGCACTCTTCCGCCGAGGGGTAGAAGGTGACATCGGGCACGACCTTCCGGAAGTTGTCCATGGCCCGAGGGTCATGACAGAGCACCTCCGCTCCCCTAGCCAGGAGCATTCTGACCAGGGGTATGGCCCTCGACTCCCTTATATCATCCGTTCCAGGCTTGAACGCCAGCCCCAGCACCGCGATCCTTCTTCCGCGGATGTCCATCCTTGACTCCAGGATCTCCACTAATCTCTCGGGCTGCCTGTCGTTCACCCTGAGCAGAGCGTCCAGCATGATCGGTTCTTTCCCCCTCTCCCTCGACTCTGCCGCCAGCCCCCTAACGTCCTTGGGGAAGCACGATCCTCCGAAACCGCACCCTGCCCTCAGGAAATGGGGGCTGATCCTTTCGTCATGCCCCATTCCCACGGCCACCTCTCTGACGTCGATATCCATGTCCTTGCACAGGTTCCCTATCTCGTTGATGAACGAGACCTTGGCCGCAAGGAAGGCGTTGGAGGCTATCTTGATCATTTCTGCGGTCGAGAGGCCCACTTCAAGCACGGGGCAGCCGAAGCCGTCGTACAAGGCGCGCAGTGTTCCCGCCGAACGCTTGTCCAAGGCACCGATCACCACCCTGTCGGGATTCATGAAGTCCTCCACGGCGGTTCCCTCCTTCAGGAACTCGGGGTTCATGGCCACGCCGAAATCCTCGCCAGCCGTCTTTCCCGATCGGGCCTCGAGTATGGGTAGGACCACCCCCTCCGTGGTGGTGGGCATCACCGTGCTCTTCACCACCACCAGGTGGTACTCTCCCTTTCCCCGGATCATCTCTCCCAGGTCCCCCGCGGCCTCCTTCAGGTAGGTGAGGTCCAGCGAGCCGTCATCCCGTGATGGGGTGCCCACGCAGACGAATGTGATATCCGTTTCCATCATCATTGAGCGATCGGTGGATGCCCGAAAGCTCCCCGCTTCCAGGTGCTTTTCCAGTAGCTCATCCAGGCCGATCTCGAAGATCGGGCTCACCCCGCTGTTGATCGAATCGACCTTCTCCTCAACAACATCAACGCAAGTGACCCTGTGCCCAAGCTCCGCGAGGCACAATCCCGTGACCAGCCCCACGTAGCCCGTTCCGATGACAGAGATCCTCAGATAATCACCCGATTCCGACCCTTGACCGTTCTACCCTCTATTAAACCCTTTATTGTCCGATTCGCTATTCTAGTAATATCGATGGGAGCATTGAGGACAGCACCAGGATTCCATGGGTCAATAGGGAAGGGCACAAACGATTTCTAGGTCATGCGTCATCGTTCATACAGGATCGCATGAAGGTGGAATATCTCGGTCACTCGGCTTTCCTCCTGGAAGGGAGGGGAGGCAAGGCGCTCATAGACCCGTACCTGAAAGACAACCCCCTCGCCTCGGCGAGCGGAGAGGACCTGGACCCCGATCTCATACTGGTCACCCACGCCCACCACGACCACCTGGGGGACGCCATCGGGATATCCAGGAGGACGGGCGCGCACATACTCACCACCCCGGAGATCGCCGCGTACTGCCAGGAGGAGGGAGCGGAGGTAATCGCGGCCCACATGGGGGGCGCGGTGGACAGGTTTTTCTGCTCTGTCAAGGTATTCCCTGCCTGGCATTCCTCCTCCATCGGGGGAAGGATGCTGGGAGTGCCATGCTCCTTCGTGATCATTATTGATGGAAGGACGGTCTATCACGCGGGTGACACGGCCTTATTCGGCGACATGTCCCTCATAGGGGAGGAGTTCGATCTGGACCTTGCTCTGCTCCCGATCGGCGGATTGTACACCATGGGTGCCGACGATGCCATCAGGGCCCTCCGGTTCCTGGGGGCCGGGGCGGTCGTTCCCATGCATTACGACACCTTCGAAGCGATCAGGGCCGATTCCCGGGAGTTCTGCTCCAGGGTGGAGGCCGAGGGGAGGCGCTGCCATCCCCTGCCACCCGGTGGATCGATGGAGCTGTAGCCGGCTCCATTCAGGCGGTCCCAGCGGGCAAGTGTTTAATATGGATGTCTCAAATACAAGCCGGTGGTCCAGGATGGTGAGGGAGTGAGCTCTGAGACGCGGGTGAGGAGGGGGTACATCACCCAGCTCAATGAGGGCGTCCCACTCCTGCTGCTCTCTGTCGTGGTGCCCATCATCCTGATCGCGAGCGCGGAGGCCTTCTTCTTCGCTAAGGATCTCGAAATACCGCTGGCACTGCACGGCCTGAACATCCTCTACTGCGTCATGGCCCCCCTCCTGCTCGGCCTTCGTCCACAGGTATTCCAGGCGTTCTCTCTGGTGTCGGTGCTGAGGATCATGAACATTGGAATGCCGGCGTTCTTCGACATGACCATCTACTGGCTCCCGTTCATCTACATCCCGGTGATCGCTGTGGGATTGATGATCGCATGGAGCGATTTCTCCGAGACCCCGTTCACCTTGGGAAGGGCGGTCAAGCTGGTGAGGGAGCGCCTTGCCCAGGTTGATGGAAGGAAGACGGGAATCTACATCGCGGTGGGACTGGGACTCGGTGCCCTGCTTGGATTCATAGAGTATCAACTACTGACGCCTGAGAAGCTGATACCCGACATCACCATTGGCTCGATGATCACCCTGGGGGTGGTGATGTTCCTCTTCGTCGGCCTGGGGGAGGAGCTGGTGTTCAGGTACCTGCTCCAGGACCGCCTGAAGACGATAATGGGCGCCGCGATCGCCATCTTCCTGTCGTCCTTCACGTTCGCCATGATGCACTCCGGCTACTCCAGCGCGTACTACCTGGTGTACGTGTTCTTCGTCGGCCTCCTCTTCGGTATCTCCTATGAGAAGACCAGGAGCCTATTGTTCGTGACCGTTCTCCACGGGTCCATCAACTTCTTCCTGTTCTCGGTGTTCCCCTACTGAGCGTCCAAGGTTCTGGATCTGAGGGATTTCAATTTCGATCGTGAGGGGTTCCTTTCCGTCAGGGAATGGAGGAATCACGAAAGAATGGTATATCAGGCATTCCGTGAAGACCCAGAGCACCACTCCCGTCCCGATCCCCGAGGTTGACGGGGCATTTCAGGGACAGGAACCGCGTCTAGGGGGCGGTGATGTTCATGTTGAGGTTCAGGCTGAGAATGTCCCCATTGACCGCCTGCACGATCTTCTGCGACTCCGTGGAGGCGTAGTTGTGGTACCTGACCCCCTCGAACTCATGCTGGTCCATGTAAAGCAGGAACCACATCTTGTACACCCCCTCGATGTCCACCGCGAACGAGTAGTTCATCTCCCACTGGGGCGTCCAGTTCCCCTCGATGCTCGGTGGGATCGAGTCCAGGGTGACGTTGAGCGAGTCGAAGAAGTACATCTGGTGGACCTGGGTCTGATTGTCGATGAAGGTGGCGTTGACAAGCCACAGCTCCACGCCGTAGTATATCTGCTGGTACTCGTGATTCGCTATCCCTATGATCAGGGAGGCATTCTCCCCCGTGGTGAGGTTCGTTGGGTAGTCCGAGGCCTGCCCTCCCGGGCCCAGTATGTAGAACTCGGTGAACTTCTCCCCCTGTTTGGGGACCGCTATCACGTAGGCGAGGGCGATGAGGGAGGCGGCGATGGAAATCACCAGGATGACCGTGAGGGCGCGGTCAATCTTGCTCCCGCCCTTGAAGGCGGAGCGGCTCATGGCGATCAGCTTCTCAGGCTGCACTGGATAGTACGCCCCCTCCACCGAGTTCCTGCGGTACTCGGTAAGGAATGCGAACACGATGTTGAAGGCGGTGATGCAGGTCAGTATGGGCCCCAGCCTGATGCCGAACGGCGTGTAGTTGAGTCCCAGGCCGATTAGGGGGGTGATCGCGATGCTCAACCCGAAGGAGAGCGCCATCCTCTCGATGATCCCCAAATCGTCCTCCTTGGGGAACAGGAACGAGATCAGCGCGTACCCGGGGAAGAAGAGTATGAAGGGCAGGCCGATGACCACCCTCACGAAGCTGTCGGGGATGGCCAGGATCGCGGCGATAAGAATCAGTGAGAGCGCTATGATCCCGGTCAGGTCCCAGGACCTGCGATAATCGAACCGCATGTCCTGTGCGGATTTCTGGGGGAATACTTAATCCTTTGCGTGAACGTCCCCAGGCAGACAGAGTTCGATGGAACCCGCGAGAACCGTCTCTCGAACGGCAAGCGTTGATTTCCAGGTCAACGCCAATCAAAGTGTTTTTATGTCGATTAATCAATCAAGCCTAGCCAATCAAGTAGTTCCAAGGGGTCCGGTCATGTTCAGGAGAACACTCGCCACTATCGCGGTATTCATGCTCATGGCATCTTCCCTCGTTCTTGTCTCCACCGTGGACGGTGCGGCCCACGAATCATTCTCCGACAACGTCCTGGTCAGCTGGGAGGATCCGCATCAGTTTGAGCAGAGGAACCCCTCACTGGCCGTTGGGCCAGATGGTAACATCTCCGTGGTGTGGGAGGGGTACGACACCCACGGCTACCCGTTCATCTACTACGCCCTGAGCAGCGACGGAGGGGAGAGCTTCTCCAACGCCACGGCGGTCTCCCCCGGCGGGGGGGAGCAGTGGGAACCCAAAGCCGCCGTGAATGGGACCGGTACCATATTCATCGTCTGGGCGGAGCAGACCGCCGATGGACCTGACCTGATGCTCTCCGTGTCCAATGACTCTGGTAGCAACTTCTCCGCTCCGCTGGAAATCGCCCCCTCGACCTCCGGCCAGCTGCACCCGGACATCGCGGTGTGGGGCGACCTGGTCATGGTGACCTGGACCCAGGAGAACGGAAGCTCCCTGGACATCATGGCGGCCAGGTCGGTGGACGGCGGAGCATCGTTCCAGACCCCGGTAAGGGTGGACGGCGGGGGGAGCAGCGAGATGAGGAACTACCCCAGCATCGCCGCGCGGAACGGGAGTGTCTTCGTGGCCTGGCATGACGGGAGCCCGGGTGACATTGACATATATGGGGTCTGGTCCAACGACTCGGGGGAGGGCTTCCTTCCCCCGGTGGAGGTGAGCGACGGCATGATGGATCAGAGCAGGCCGGACGTCGCGTTCATTCCGGACGGGAACGTGACCGCGGTGTGGCAGGATGAGGGGTCGGGGGACATGGATATCCGGTGCTCGGTCTCCTATGGCCTGGAGTTCCGGCCATCGGTACTGGTGAACCTGGAGACAGCTGGGGATCAGAGCTGCCCCTCGGTCGCTGTGGACTCCAAAGGAAACATCTCCGTGGTCTTCAAGGACGAGAGCGGCGGAACCCCCCACATCACCTGGGCCCTTTCGAGGGACGGAGGGGAGAGCTTCTCCTCCGGCGTGAGGGTTGATGATCGCGGGGACGTTGCCATCCAGGGCGCGCCCGATGTCGCCGTGGGCAACGACACCCCAATGGTGGTCTTCGATGACCTGGAGGCCGATGACTGGGACATCTACTTCTCCAAGATGCTGAACTTCCCGCCCTTGGTCAACATCACCTCCCCATCCGAGGGTGCGGTGGTGAAGGACATCATCACCATAAGGGGCAACGCGACCGATCCCGACGACAACGACACCCTCCTTGTGGTGGAGGTGCGCATATCCGGTGACGTGTGCGGGACCGGATGGATGGAGACCACGGGCGGTGACAACTGGTCCCTTGAGTTCAACACCTCCGAGCTGATGAACGGTGAGTTCGTGGTCGATGCCAGGTCATACGACGGGAGTGCGTACTCCGGTCTGGCGGCGGTGACCGTCACCGTCGACAACGAGGTCCAGCTGTGGCCCGATCTTGCGATCGAGGGCAACATCACATTCTCCCCATCGAACCTGCAGATGATGCAGCCGACCATCGTGAGGGTGGAGGTGACCAACCTGGGGAACGTCTCGGCCCACGACGTGCAGGTCAAGTTCACAAGGAGCAATGTCCAAATGGGGGAGATGGAGGTCATTCCCCTGCTGGAGCCCGGGGAGATCAAGGCCGCCTTTATCACATGGATGGCCCTGGAGGGACTGCACACTATACGGGTGGAGGTCGACCCCGATGACCTGATCATGGAGCTTGACGAGGGGAACAATATGGTCTCGGAGCAGGTCCAGGTCATGCCCGCGGGATACTACAGCCCCGATCTGAACATCACCTCGGACGACATCGAGATCACTCCCCCTGACCTCAAGGACGGGGACGAGGCCCAGGTGACGGTCACCGTAAGGAACGATGGCAGGATCAACGCCTCCTCGGTCAAGGTGCTTCTCATCGTCGACGGGGTGGAGGTGGCAAACGGCACCCTGGACTCGGTGCCGATGAACGGGACGGGTCAGATCACATTCAACTGGATGGCCGTCACCGGTGAACATCAGATCATGGTGGAGGTCATCCCCATCTCGACGGGGGAGCTGGACGAGAGCAACAACAATGCCTCCGTGTCGCTGGAGGTGGCCTTCGTTGAATCATTCCCCGGATGGTACCTGTTGGTGACGGTGATGGCCGTGCTCTTGGCTGCCGTCGTTATCGTGGCCGTGATCAGGAAACGGCGGAAATGATCTCTTTCGAACAGGAGGTTCGATATTAGCCCCATCAGCGGCTACCAAAAAGATTTATCCGAATAATGGCATAGCAATATGAGGTGAGGGGAATTGAAGCTTGAAGATTTCATAGGGCTTGAGATCGTGACCGCGGATGCCATGGTGATAGGCGACGTTGAGGGGGTAGGTGTGGATGTGAAGACCTGGAAGGTCCCAGCTCTGAAAGTGGGCCTCAATAAGGGTTTGGAGGAACCCCTTGGGATAAAGAAGCCCCGCTTCGGGTCCACCACGGTCTACGTGAAATCGGAGGGAGTGGAATCGATCTCCGATATGATCACCCTGAATAGAGAGCTGGAGAAGGTGCCCGAAATACTGATGCAAAGCGAGAAGGAGCTCCCCACAGCTGGATCCATCGTGAACACCAGGGTGGTCGCCAAGGGGGGAAGACACCTGGGCTACGTGGACAACTTCATCTTCGCCCCGGAGAAGGAATGGGCGATAACCTCCATGGTGGTCAAGCTGGAGAAGGCGGTCCTGAGCGATCTGGACATGAAGAAGCCTCCTTTGGGCACCCCGTCGATCAAGATTCTCTCAGAGGACATCAAGACCATCGGCGACATGGTGATGCTCAATATAGACATAGATGAGCTCCGGGACCACCTCGAGAAGAAGCCCCGTAAAATGAAGATAGAGAAACCGGAGGAGAAACCCACCGAGAGAGGGACCTCGTCCGATGATCAGCTACCCTTCCAGGTGAACAGGGATTTCGACAGCGACGAAGCGGAAAAGAGGGCCCGCAAGCTGGATAACCGCTGATTAAGAACGGATGCGATCCCATCAATCTTATTATGGATTACATCTTATTAGCAGACCATGTCTTGGTCGATGAGGGTGTGCGCCCACTGCGGGATGGAGTTCAAGCGCAGAATCATGGGGATCAATCTGGGCCTGAGGCGGAAGGAGAAGTGCCCCCACTGCGGCAAATGGAACACCTTCGACATCCACGGCAACAACCTGGCCATCATGGATGATCTCGGGATAGAGAAGAGATCCGCTCTGGAGGACACCGAGGAACTCAGCGAGGAGGAGAGGCTGGAGAGGAAGATCGAGGAGAGCAGGTACGAGTGATGCCATGATCGAGACGGTGGGTCTGACGAGGCGGTTCGGTGAGATCACCGCTGTGGACTCCCTCGACCTCAGGATCGATGATGGAAGGGTGTTTGGCTTCCTGGGGCCCAACGGGGCCGGGAAGACCACCACGGTCAGGATGCTGTGCTGCCTCATCAACGCATCCTCCGGTACCGCATACATCAACGGGATGGACATCAGGGACGAGTCGTCAAGGCTGAAGATTAGGGGCATGATCGGCCTTCTACCGGAGACCCCTGGCCTCTATGAGTCTCTTAGCTCCTACCGCAATCTGGAGTTCTACGCCAAGCTCTACGGGGTTCCAGGGGACAGAAGGCAGGAGAGGATCAAGGAGCTGCTCACCACCCTTGGTGTATGGGACAGGAGGGATGAGGCGGTGGGCAAGTTCTCCAAAGGCATGAAACAGAAGATCGCCGTTGCCCGCGCCCTGGTCCACGAACCCGAGTTCCTTTTCCTGGACGAGCCGACCTCTGGGCTGGATCCCCAGGCAGCACTCACGGTCCGGAACTACCTCTTGGACCTGAAGAAGGAGGGCCGGACGATCTTCCTTAACACCCACAACCTGGCCGACGCGGAGAGGCTGTGCGATACCATCGGGGTCTTGAAGAGCAGACTGCTGGACATAGGGTCCCCTGACGAGCTGGCCCGGAAGTTCTACGGCCGGACGACCATCATCCACCTGGTCCGGGTGACAGACGCCATGGTCAGCGCGGTCTCCTCTCTCCCATCCGTCCATGGGGTCAGGGTGTCTGGAAACAAGATCCTGATCGATCTTGAGAACCCCGAATCCGAGAACCCAATCATCGTCTCCGCGCTGGTCTCCCAGGGGGCGGAAGTGGAGTTCGTGAACGAGCTAAAGCATGGTCTTGAGGACGTGTACATGAAGCTGATCGAGGGGTCCTGATGCGGTTCGACAAGATCTGGACGGTGGCGAGGAAGGACATCTCCGAGTTCAGGACAAACCGGTACATCATGTTCTCCCTCGCCCTGATGCCGATGGTGATGGCCGTCATCCTTCCGGTGGTCTACCTTCTGCCCATAACCACCTTCATGCCAGACACCCCCACGACGCCGTTGGACCTGGGCCTGGACCCCACCTCGACGATGGAGGGGCAGATCATTTCCAACGTCACGATGAACAACACGCGGCTGGTTAGCTGCACCCTGACGAGCGTGGTGCTGTACAGATGCGAGGTGGAGGCCAGCAACATGTCCACCGCGGCGATATCGTCATCGTACATCGGGAACTCGACAGGCAATGGGGCGGTGATTCACCACTCCAACATGCTGAACAACACCATGTCCAATGCCGCCATCTCGGACAGCGTGGACATCGGCAAGGTGAGCGACGAGGAGGCGCTGCTCATCACCTTCATAAACGCCCTCCTCATGTTCTACGTGCTGGTACCGGCCATACTGCCCACGATGATAGCTTCGTACAGCTTCGTGGGGGAGAAGACTAACAAGAGCCTCGAGCCCCTTCTGGCCACCCCCACCACCGACATGGAGCTTCTGATGGGCAAGGGTCTTTCCATATTCATGCCCACCATGGCGGTCACGTGGGTCTCCCTCATCCCGTTCGTGATACTTGTGGATTTCATCACCGCGCCAGTTCTGGGTTACATGCCCCTCCCCAACCTGCTCTGGGCGCTGGGGGTGTTCCTGCTCGCCCCCCTGTTCTGCCTCATGGCGATATTCGCCAACGTCATCGTTTCCTCGAGGGTCAGCGATGTGAGGGCCTCGCAGCAGATCGGGAGTCTGATAGTGCTTCCGCTGGTGGCGTTCTTCATCGTCATCCTAATCGGCCTGGTTACGCTGGACGTGATGAAAATGCTCCTTTTCATCGGCCTCATCACCGTCGTCGTGGTCGGTCTGCTCTACGTCGCGAGCAAGATTTTCAAGAGAGAGGAGATCCTCATCAGGTGGAAGTGAGCCCCGGTCAGGAGTGGGAAATGAGACATGAGGGAGCTGTTCCAGGGAGGTTCTAGTCGGTCTTCCACCTGGTGACCAGCACGGCGAACGCCATGATCACCACGGCTATCAGCGCCACGACCGCGAGGTTGAACAGGGCGCTCTCGTAGTTGCCGTATATCATGGAGTCCCTCAGACCGTTGTTCAGGTAGGTCAGGGGCAGGATGTTGGCGATCACCTGCAGGTACTCGGGCATGGTCTCAAGGGCGAAGAAGCTCCCCGACAGGAACATCATGGGGAAGGTCACCGCGGCGGCGGCGGTCTCGGCCGTCTCCTCCTCCTTGATGAACCGGGCCATGGCCATTCCCAGCGCCGAGAAGAGCACGCTCCCGAACACCAGCAGGAGTATGGATATCACGTCAAGGTTGACATGGACCCCGAACACCCCCACGCCAACGATCAGGATCGCCGCCACGGACATGAAGGTGACCACCAGCTGCCAAAGCATCCTCGAGACAAGGAACTCCATCCTCTTGAACGGGGTGGTGATGAACTTGGCGAACATCCCCGCGTTCCTGTACCTGGTGTTGATGCTGACCATGTAGTTGACCGCCGACATCATGATCGTCAGGCCTATCACCCCGGGAAGGAAGAAGTCGATGTACGTGAGGTCATCGGTCACTATCCCCCCGTGGTGTATGAGTATCGTGGGGACCGCTCCAACGATCTGCAGGTTCCAGCTCTCGGCCACGGAATTCACGATTCCCGATATGACCCCTGCGGAGGAACTGGTCTGGTCCATCCTGAGGTCCAGGGTGGTGTTCTGCGTCCCTCCCGATGCGACCGCCGCCTGGAATCCCAGGGGAATGATCATGAATGAGGTCAGAGAGTTGTCCTTGATGTACTGGTCCGGGTCGACGTCCGGATCGACCACAACGATGTTCAGCGCACCGGTCTGGTTCAGGGAATCCATGAACTGCTGGGATGTCGCGGTACCGTCCTCGTCCTGCATGTGGAGGGTGTATGTCGCCTCCCCGAAACCGCTGAATATCGCCCCGAATATGACCATCAGCAGGATGGGGAAGGCCATCGTCCAGAAGATGGCGCTCTTGCTCCTGGTGAACATTCTGGCGGTTGCCATCAGATCGACCAATATCCGGTTAGCCATCTGTCGCTTCCCCCTCTGTGAGCTTCTTGCCCGTCAGGGAGAGGAACACGTCCTCAAGATTGGACTTCTGAAGCAGGACCTCCTCGTAGTAGACCTCTCTCTCCTCGAGCAGCATGATGACCTGGGTGAGGTGCCTCTTACCTTCGAGAGTGATGACGACGTCCTCATCCTTCAGCTCCACCTGGTCCCCGTTCTCGGATAGGATGTCGAAGGCGGTCTTCCCCCCTCCCTTCACGGTGCAGACGCTCTTCTTACCGTACCTTTCGATGATGTTCCTGGGAGAGTCGATGACCATGAACTTTCCCTGGTTCATGATGGCCACCCTGTCGGAGAGCACCTCGGCCACTTCCATGTAGTGAGTGGTCAGGATGACCGTCTTCCC
>CAZQLP010000047.1:0-11401 GCA_964594225.1 uncultured Methanomassiliicoccales archaeon | reverse complement strand
TGAAGGAACTGCACCTGCTCCTTACATACAGGTGCGATTCGGAATGTGATCACTGTTTTGTATGGAGTTCCCCACGATCCTGGGTGACCATGAGCCTGGACCAGGTAAGGGAGATACTGGATCAAGCTGCTGATATCGGGACGATCAGAACCATCTACTTCGAAGGGGGAGAGCCTTTCCTATACTACCCCATCCTGGCAGCGGGGGTTGAATACGCTCACGAGAAGGGATTTGATATTGGGGTTGTTACCAACGCCTACTGGGCCAGCAACGAGAACGATGCCAAACTGTGGCTGGAACCTCTGCTTGACAAGGGCATCACGGACTTCAGCATCAGCACGGACGAGTATCACGGTGGGGAAGTGGAAGCCGCTAACGCCAAGAGAGCGGAGAGAGCCGCCAGGGATCTTGGCTTACCGGTGAATGTCCTCAAGGTGCAGGATGCCAGACGGAAAGCGTCCCCAGAGGAGGGGCAGGAAACACTGTATTTCAGGGGAAGGGCCGCCGAGAAACTGATCAAGGACGCGGAGAAGCGTCCCTGGGAGGAGCTGGGAGGTTGCCCGGAGAACCCCCCGGACATCAGGAGGCTTCACCTGGATCCCTTTGGACACGTCCTGTTCTGCCAGGGCATCTCCATCGGCAATAACAACGTCCAGCCCCTGTCCAGGATCGTGGAGGGATTCGATCCGGACAAGCATCCTGTCGTTGGACCCCTAATTAAAGGTGGAGTGGCCGAGCTTGCTAAAAAGGCAGGCTTCATGCCCGACGGGGAGTACGCGGACCCCTGCCACCTCTGCTACACCATAAGGTTGGAAATGATCTCAAAGAGGATATACCGAAATATCTTGAGGCCACTCCAGGCCTATGGGATGGACGGGATGGATTGAGTCAACAAGTGAGATGGAGGACCCCCCTCGGCCAGCGATCTCTTGAGAAGGAGAAGCAGATCCAACGACCTATCCATGATCACCCCGTGTCCCTTCATCATCCCCCTCGCACCCGGTGTGAAGGGGAAGCCACCGTACTGATCAGTGCGCACAATGATGATCTCTGAGTCATCCTCGAGCAGAGGCTCACTCTAACTCAGATGAGTGTGACTGTACACCGATCTCAAGGGCTTCGATAGCTTATTGCACCTCATAGTAAGACTGTGGTCCAGATGGAGAATGACATCATTCTCGTGCCTTTCCCCTAATATCTCGATCCGACCAAAGCCGGTTATCAGACCCATCGCCCCTACAACTTGAACTCCTTGATGCGGTCCGCCAACTCCAATAGTCTCCCCTGAACGAGCCAGTTTATCGTGCCATCCTCCCAGATGCCATCCGATCCCCTCTCACCCGCGGGAACACCGGTCAATACCTCAATCCCCTGATCTATGGTCTTCACCGGCCATATGTGGAACCTGTCCTCCCTAATGGCATCGATCACGTCCTGCTTCAGCATGAGGTTCTGGACGTTACTCTGCGGGATTAGGCATCCTTGGTTCCCGGTCAGTCCCCGGGCCTTGCAGAGCTCGAAGAACCCCTCCACCTTCTCGTTCACGCCGCCGATAGCCTGGACCGCTCCCTTCTGGTTCACCGACCCTGTAACCGCTATGTCCTGTCTAATTGGCTTTCCCGAAAGTGCCGAGAGAAGGGAGTAGAGTTCCGTGCTGGACGCGCTGTCCCCGTCAACACCGCTGTATGACTGCTCGAACACAAGCCTGGCGGTCAGACTGAGAGGCGCCTCCCTAGCGTAACGGTCGCTAAGGAACCCGCTGAGAATCAGCACACCCTTGGTGTGGGTGGGACCTCCCATCTCCGCCTCGCGCTCGATGTCGATGATCCCTTCCCTTCCGACGGATATGCTGGCCGTTATCCGGGAGGGTTTTCCGAAAGCGTAATCACCGATCCCTACCACGGCTAGACCGTTCACCTGGCCCACCCTGCTTCCCTCTGTATCCACGAGTATGGATCCTCGCTCCACCATCTCCTGCATCTTCTGCTGGATCATGCTGGAGCGGTAAACCTTTTCCTCGAGCTGACGGTCGATGTGCTCCTTGGTTATGACGGGGTCACCAGCTTCCTTGGCGTAGAAGTTAGCCTCCCTGATCACGTCCGCTACCTCGGAGAACCGTGTGGTGAGCTTCTCCCTGTCAGACGCCAGGCGTGACGAGTACTCCACTATTGCCGCCAAACCAGAGGGATCGAGCGGAAGTATGCCCTCCTTCCCGCATAGGGTGCAGATGAAGGAGGCATACAGCTTGAGGTTCTCCTCGTTCCAGCTCATGGTCGTGTCAAACTCCGCCTTCACCTTGAACAGCTTCCTGAAATCCTTGTCCTTGGAAAAGAGGGCATCATAGTACATGGGATCTCCGAGTATGATCACCTTGGCATTGTAGGGTATGGATTCAGGTCTTAGGGTCTTGGCCACCATATACCCAAAGCGCTGGGCGGGTTCCTCTATCTCGAGCATCCCGTTGGAGATCGTCTGTTTCAGGCTCTCCCAGACGATTAGATCCGCCACGAGACGCTCGATCGGGACCACAAGGAAACCCCCGTTGGCCCGGTGGGCCGCTCCTGCCCGTATCATCATGTAATCAGTTATCAGTGCCCCGAACCTTGGTTCCTTCTCTATCGCGCCGAAGAGCCTGGGGTAGGTGGGATTCCATTCCATCTCCACCGGCGCGCCATCCAGGGATGAATTGTCTACCACCAGGTTTACCGCATAGTTCTGAGTGGGGTCCGGGGCGGGAAGCTGGGGGAACTGACCGGGTTGGGGCTGCTGCCCTCCAAGTAGCAGAGGGAGGTTATCTAGGATGTCATCCTCCACCTCATTCAGATAGCTGATCGCCCCTCCGCATTCCTCGAACATCTCCTTCAGATTGGAAAGGAGCGGTTCCATGACGAAGCTGGCTACTTCCTTGTTGAGCCCCCTGATCTTCTCATTGGCCATTCTCTCCAGGTTCTTGAGCTGCCTAAAGGTACTCTGTATCTTATCCTGAATCTCCTTTCTCCGGACCAGGGTCTGTGCCCTCACGTCATCAGGAAGCTGGGAGAATTGCTGCTCCGGAACCGGCTGACCGTTTATGACCGGCACCAGCACCAACCCGATCGGGGACTGCTGGAGCTGGAATCCCGCTTCCGCCGCGATCCTGTTTACCGCACCCGTCAGTTCGTTCCTCTCGGCCTCCATGGACTCCAATGTCTGGTTTCGCTTGTCGGCGTACTCCTCGCTCTCGAAGGCCTCCTTGAGCCCAGCCCTGGCATCGGTTATGAAGTGCTCCATCTCTTTCTTGAAATCATTTCCTCTGCCCGCGGGCAGCTCCAGTGCCGTGGGACAGCCGGGGTCCTTGAAGTTGTTGACGTAACACCAGTCGGATGGAATGGGCATATCCTTCGCTAGATGCTTGATGAACTCCACAATCGCGGTCCTCCTCCCGGTTCCAGGCATGCCCGAGACGAAGATGTTGAATCCCTTCTCGGAGATTTTCAGACCGAACTTCAGAGCCCTCACCGCTCTCTCTTGCCCGATGATCTCATAGAGTGGTGCCAGTTCCTTGGTGGACTCGCATTCGAAGATGATGTCATCACATACTCTGCGACAATCCTGGTATGTCAACTTATCGATCATTTTCCTCCCCCATTTTAATGATAAATGATTGCTTGCTCTATTTAATGAGTGTCAGTGGGAGCTATTACCGACAAAATCGCCAACGGTAGAGACGAGCTCATCCGGATCTCGTTTGAACGGTCACCATGGACAGAAGGACACCAATTAATGTCCTATGGCGTCAAGCTAGCATCTTCTCCATGTTCAACGAGGACATGCCATCGAACCTTTCAGATAGAGAATTCACTCCCAGAACCCGGGATCAAACAGGGTTTATATAGCTCTCAAATGTTAAAACATATAGTGACTGGTTACGGACTCAGACGGTCCTGCATGGTCGTAGTGCTGGTCATAATCTCCATGGCGGCCGTTTTGCTTCTGGTGGCCAACATCGGCTACGTCACTGACAAGCAGGGAGAGGGCATCCTGGGCCCTGCGGGAAACCTCATAGCGGCCCGCATAGCCGAGATCCTCTTCATTGTATGGATAGTGCTCTTCGCGTACTTCATGATCTTGAACTTCGGCATGAGAAAAGGAGGCAAGAGGGATGTTGAACCGAGGGGAGGGTTCTCGTGGGGATGGCCGATCGCCCTCCTCATTCTCATCGTGTTCATTGTGGTGGTGAAGTTGATCTCCGGAGACCCGGGAGCCGTCAACCCTGATGGTGGCGATGGCGGCGGGGGCATGGGGGAGATCATACCCGGAAGCGGAGGGGGAGGACCGGATAGCTATATCATCCTGATCGTCACATTGGCCATAATCGGGATCATCGCCTACATCATCGTCAAGGAGATCTGGTCCAGGAGACTCTCCCCCCAGGTGGCGGCCCAGGGGGACGAGGTGAGAGAGATGATCGACCAGGCGGTGGACTCACTGGAGGCGGGTGACGACCCTCGCCTGGTGGTTTACGACTGCTACCTGAGGATGTGCATCCTGCTGGAGAGGAAGGGCATGACCGATATATCCTACATGACGCCCGGTGAGTTCGCCTCCGCCGCGGTCGGGGAGTTCCAGCTTCCCCGCGACCGCGTGGAGGAGCTCACCCGACTCTTCGAGGAGGCCAGGTACAGCGATCACCCGGTGAGAGAAGGGATGAGAAACCGGTCTATAAGATGCCTGAACCATATCAGGAAATCCCTGGAGAGAGGGAGGGTGGAATCTGGACCAGAATGCTAAGCGCCTGGATGATCTTGAGTCGTACACCTGGATGGACGAAATCTCCATATCTAGGAGACGGCTTCTTGTAATGCTCATCGCCATTGTCATCGGCCTCAGCCTGCTGGTGGTCATCCTTCCATCGGTGGACACCATAGTCGCCGACCCCGATGTCCGCTGGGCCGTTCTTATCCTGGTTGTAGTGGCCGTGGGGTTCGTGGTGCTGAGGCAGGCGGCGGTGGCCGAACCTGGGAAGGGCATGAGGCATCCACCCAGACCAAGGGAAAGGTCCAGAGGTCGCCTGGAGCGATTGAGCGAGACCATCGGAGACGGTGGGAAAAAGTCGAGATACTCCCAGATGCTGGCCGTGATCGAGCTCAGGAACGCCTTCAGGGAAAGGGTGATGGCCCTGAGGGGATGCTCCCGGGGCTGGTTGAACGACCTGGTGGGGGACAGGGGGGCACTTCACAGGGTCATCGGCAACCGGGATCTGGAGGACCTGCTCACCAGGGACATAAGGGGGGCCTACGACATCGGCAGTGGAATGGAAGGTGAGGAGTTCATGGACTACATGGGTGGACTGGTGGTGATGATGGAGGAATGGAAATGAGACCGGAGGATGTGAAGGAGACCTGCGTGGCGATCATGGACGAGGTGGGGAGGGCGATAGTGGGGAAGAGGGAGGTAATGGAGAGGGTTATGCTGGCCATACTATGCGATGGCCACCTGCTCTTCGAGGATTACCCCGGGCTGGCGAAGACGCTCATGGCCAAGTCATTCGCCACCACCAGCGGCTGCGAGTTCAAGAGGGTGCAGTTCACCCCTGACGTGCTCCCTTCGGACATAACGGGCACCTACATATACCGGAGAGAGGAGGGAACATTTGACCTCAGGGAGGGGCCGGTGTTCGCCAACATCCTGCTCGCGGACGAGATCAACCGGGCGCCGCCGAAGACGCAGGCCGCCCTGCTGGAGGCAATGCAGGAGAAGCAGGTCACCCTGGAAGGGAAGACGCACCCTCTCCCCAGGCCGTTCATCGTGCTGGCGACGCAGAATCCCCTGGAATACGAGGGCACCTATCCCCTTCCCGAGGCGCAGGTGGACAGGTTCCTGCTCAAGACCCAGGTGGGATACCCTGATCCGGGGGAGGAGGCGCAGATACTGCTCCGGAGGACGGAGAGGAAGCGCGAGGAGGCCGACCTTGAGAGGGTATGCACCCCTGAAAGAATCCTTGACATGCAGAGCGCCGTGGAACAGATCCACGTGGAGGACATCATGCGGGAGTATATGGTGTCCATCGTAGACGCCACCAGAAAGAGCCCCCAGCTGGAGGTGGGAGCCAGTCCCAGGGGGACCCTCGCCCTCATGAGGCTCTCCATGGCGAGGGGCGCCATACACGGAAGGGACTACATCACCCCGGACGATGTCAAGGCGGTCGCAATTCCCTCCCTCGCGCACAGGCTGATACTCCAGCCCGACCCCTGGATCAAGGGTGTGAGGGCGGAGCAGGTGCTCGGGCGCATCCTAATGGAGATACCGGTGCCGAAGGTGGATTAAGTGAGGTTCGGAGGGGCGTACGCCCTGCTGGTGATGGGAGTGGCGATCCTGGTCGTGGGTTTTGCCACCCGCAGATGGGAGCTGATCACTCTGCTCATCCCGATTATCCTGTACATCGCGGTGGCGAGCCTGCTCCGCCCCCCACCCGATATCCCGGTGAGGGGCGGCAGGGAGCTGGATAGCGACCGTGTAATGGAGGGGGACACGGCGAATGTGACAATCTGTATCGAGAACACGGGTACCAGGTTCAGGTACCTGGAGGTGGATGACCCGCTCCCGGGGACCGCGACCCTCGTCGGAGGGAGCAACCGCCATCCCGTGGGACTGGCACCCGGCCAACGGATTTCCTTCAGATACACCATCCGATTCAACAGGAGGGGCGTATTCCACTTCGGACCCACGACGGTCAGGTGGAGGGACCCCCTCTTCCTGTTCAGGGAGGAGAAGCTTATGGATATCGAGAGCGCGGTCACGGTCATCCCCTACGTCCACGAGATCAGGAGGAGGACGCTTTCTCCGGAGAGATTGCGCATGCCCGTGGGAAGCGCTCATTCCAGGCTGCGGGGGGTTGGATCAGATTTCCATTCGATATCCGAGTATGAGACCGGGGACGAGCTGAGAAGGGTGAACTGGAAGGCCACCGCCAGGACCGACCTGCTCCTAGTGAACAACTTCGAGAGCGAGCGGAGCGGCGACATCACCATCATCCTTGACGCGACCGGTGAGGATTCATCGGCAGCTGGAAGGGAGGCCATGGACAGGGGAATGGAGGCGGCGGTAAGCATCTCCTCCTCCATACTAAAGAACAGGCACAGGGTGGGAATGATCATCGTGGGGGAGTACATCGATTCCGTGATGCCCGCCTACGGGAGGAAACAGTTCTACCGGATAGTGGACCATGTCCTCTCGGTCGCGCCAGGAGAGCAGCGCTCCCTGTGGAACACGCTGATGTCGTTGGAAGGCAGGTTTCCCTTCGAGTCCACCCTGGTGATCGTTTCCCCCCTGGTAGGTAGGGGGATGCTGGAGAGCGTCAGGATGATGACGGGCAAGGGTCACGGCGTCGCAATCGTCTCGCCCTCCCCCCTGGAGATCGAGAGGCGCCTCCTCCCCGCGTCGGAGGCGATTGACCTGGCCTACAGGATATGGAAGGTGAGGAGGGACAGCACGATCTCGGAGTTGAGAAGGTACTGCAGGGTGTATGACTGGAACACGGATGATCCGCTGGAGCGGCATCTGATGGAGGTGAGGAGATCGGGTACAGGAAGACCATCGGCCTGAGCTACTGGCTCATCGCTTTGAAGGTCACAGCCCTGCTCTGCCTGGAGGTGACCAGCCTCCTTGTGCTGACGCGGGATGATTCCTGGGCGGCCCATTGGTTGGTGGTGTTAACGGTCATGATGGCGATCATGGCCGTGCTGATCCTGCTCGACAGGTCACGGGGGTTCGTAATGCTCGCCGGCACCCTCCTCTTCCTGGACATATCCGTGGCTTCCCTGACCGAGGGCATGGGCGTCCTCCCCCTCTGGTCGCTGCTGGCTGTGGGACTGTTCTCCATCATATTGGGGGTGGCGGTGACCGGGCAGTCTAGGTTGGTCAAGGGTATCATGATCATGGACGGGGAACAGGAACGCCTGTTCCTCAGGGAGATGCTCAGGAACGTTGGGATATCGATCCTGGCAATCGTCGGGGTCATGGTGATGTCCCTGGGGATCCTCTCCCTGACATTCCTGGCTGACCTGGGCATATCCTCCGCCGTGGCCATGGCCATCCTGGCCATCGTCGCCCTGGTCTCCATGGGGGCACTGGTCGCCCTAAGGGAGAGAATCTAGAGAGGGATTCCTTCCCCGATCCGTGGCATCGAACATCATACGAATATGAATCTCGAAATATTCTTATGCTGTAGATCCATAGTCAGACCATGGCCATATGTCCGTACTGCAAGAGGAAGATCGATAAGGACAGCATCGAGGTGGAGGAGATAGTGAAGGTCAGACCCTTTAAGATGCGCAACTACATGGTAGTCTGTCCACACTGTGACAGCATCCTGGGCTTCGGGAGCAATTTCTGAACGGGGGGCTTCTTCTCACATAGTCCGAAGGGGAATCTCGGATGCTCTTGAATGGTCAGGGAACCATCACGTATTCACATCGATCTCCTTGGCAGAGCCTCAAGACATCATCGAGAATGGGATCTGCTAGCTAATGATATCCGGACACACGAGATATACGAGAAGAAGTATGACCACCAGGACCTGTATGGTGAGGAATATGAAAATCAGCTTGAACTTCAGCTTCTGGGTCTTGTGCCTGAACTTGTTCATTCCAGCGTAAGCGCCGAACGGACCAAAGAAGGAGGCCGCCAGCCTGAGCTGAATATTGAATAAGAAAATGTTTCGGAGGGATTTGCTCCCTCCATGTCGGGAAATATCCTTATTCGGGGTCGGGGTAGAGGTCAATAGGGGCCAGCGTGACAGCCCAATTTCTTGGCGGCCTCCTCCAATGGAATACCATCCACCGATGCCTCCAGACCTGTGTTCTCAAACGGGTAGTTGATGGTCATGCCCTTCTCCAGTGAGAAAACACCCAGACCTATGGTCTTCGTGGCATCGATCACCTTCTTTCCCTTGAAGACATGCTTGACGTTCTCGTTCCCGTCCTCACATGTCAGGGGTATGATGACGGTCGCCTCCTCGAATATCTTGGTCGTTGCCTCGTCCGTCCCCCTCTTCCTCACTAGGTCCTGAAGGCAGGACATGCCGATGAGCTCCCTCCGGATCACGTTGTAACCATCCGCCTCCAGCTTGTCCGCTAGGGCGTTCATGTGATTCCTGCCGCCCACATCGCAGAACTTCACACAGATGTTGCAGGCCCAGACGACGATCTTGTCGTCTTTACTCAACTGGTCTTTCAGCTCGTCGTAGGTCATGCTTCTCAGTGAAACGATCATTCTTCCACCTCCATGTCCATGACGTTCTTCTCCTGCAGCTCCCCTGTGAGAAGATGGTATTCCTTGCCAAGCAGCTCCTCGAAGTCCCGGTAGGGCATCATCAGCTTCTCCACACCTTTCTCCCGGTCCACGACGACCAGTCCCGCAGTCTTCGTTGCGCAAATGACATTCTCATCTCGAAATCTCTGCTTCACGCTCGACCAACCTGCTTGACAGGCCAATACGACCACGGCCGTGACACCTTCACTGATCCTCGCATTCTTCACGTGATTGTGAAGGCACGCGGCCACGAACGTTATCTCATCAGTGACTATGAAACCGTCCCTTCTGAGCTTGGAGGCCATCTCCTCCATCTTCTCCACCCCACCCGTCCCGCTGAAGCGGACGCATGAGTTGCAGGTTATGATGGCGATCCTGTCACTCTTGCTCAACTGGCTCTTGATATCCTCATAGGATACTGGCAGTGTAAGATTGACCATAAATCATCCCTCCTGTGGCATTAGAACGTCTCTGAGGTAGGTACCGGCCTGCATGATCCTCTTGGCGGCCCTCTCTCTCTTTCCACTCTCATAGTCTTCCAGCTCTCCGAAGATGAGGGCGTGCGTGCAGCAGTTCTCAACGCATGCGGGTTCGCGGCCCTCCCTCTGCCTGTCAATGCATTGGTCGCACTTAATCGCCTTCTTGGTGTTGCCGCTTATCCTGGGTATTCCGAAGGGGCATACAAGTGCACAGCTGCCACAGCCTATGCAAACGCTTTCATCAACGACGGTCGCGCCCTCTTCGCTTATCTTAATCGCATCTACTGGGCACACTAGAGCGCAAGGGGCATTCGCGCAGTGGTAACAATGCATGTTCAGTGGATAGACATAGTCTATCCACATCACGTAGTTTCTGTTCTCCCAGCCGTGCTCCTTCGCACATGCCTCGATGCATTCCTCACATCCAAGACATCTATTGGGTACCAGATACACCTTTTTCGTCATGCTTAGCCTCCAAAAGTCTCACTACATCCATAGGTTCTAAATTGGATTGATGCTTGATTCTCTCAGCCACGATCTCCCTCCTGCATTCTGGACAGATCTCAAAGAAATCCTCTGGGAAATCTATGCCCTCCATCCCAATGTCGGGGGAATCCTCAGCTATCTTCTTTCTAATGTACTCCAGCTGTTTTGACGTGGAGTAGAAATTGCCGCAGATCCTGCACTTCCTGAGTTCCAGATCGAGATCGTCGGTGGCTTCGCCGCTCAGGAAAGCCCCTAACTCGAAGCCTGTACTTATCTTGATGGCCTCCTGCGGACACATCTCCTCGCATCTCCTGCAGGTCCTGCAGTTGAACTGGTAGTGAGAAATATGACGAGAGCCTTCCTGATCGTCCATCTGGATGACCTGCTCCGGACAGTTCAAGAAGCATGTCCCGCAGCCGATGCACTTGTCACCATCGATCACTGGAAATCCGTATCCCTCCATGACGTCCTCCTCTGGAATTTCCAGCGGCTCGATGGAATGGTAGTCCATCTGATCTGCGATTGAACAGAGGAGATCCTGCAACTGATCCCTCTTCTGATCCTCCTTCACTGGCTTCCTGTAATGGTATTCTGGATCAAGTGGTGAAGGTCCAAGCCCCTTGATCTTCGATGTGAACTCCGTTATAACCTGCTGGAATTTCGGGCCTTCCGAGGCTGCCACCCATTGAAGCTCGAGCCTGTCTCCAATTCCAATCTCATTCAGAATATGTTTGAGGAATTTCATCCTTCTTTCAGCCTTGTAGTTCCCACCGATGTAGTGACAATCCCCGGGATGACATCCCATCACCAATACTCCATCGGCACCAGATTCCAAGGCCTTAAGGACGAACATTGGATCGACCCTGCCCGAGCACATCACCCTGATGACCCTGAAGTTTGGGGGCATCTGCAGCCTTCCGACCCCAGCCAAATCAGCTCCGGCATAGGCACACCAATTACAGCAAAATGCAATGATACGAGGTTCATAATCCTCTTTCATTAATTTAGGGTCAAAGTAGGGACGTTACATAACAACAATCCCGTTCCACAACGGGACGATACTTCGTATTAACTCAATGATTCTCTTATTGATGAACGAAGGAATGAATCCTCTTCTTGAATGTATGAAATATTCATATTTCCGG
>CAZQLP010000046.1:0-11935 GCA_964594225.1 uncultured Methanomassiliicoccales archaeon | reverse complement strand
GGCGGCCTGATGATATCGGCCAAGAAGGACGAGATCAAGGAAGACAGGGACGAGGGTTTCATACGCAGGGAGAGGGGAAGCCTCTCCTTCCACAGACAGCTCCCGTTGCCAGGGGACTCCAACATCGAGGGGATCGAGGCTAGGCTAGAGGAGGGTGTACTTCACATCGACATACCCAAGAAGGAGAAACCAGAGGAGAAGAAGAAGTTGGTGGAGGTCAAATGAGACCTCCCAATTTTTATTTCATTTCAAGGGAGATCAACAGATGAACTCTGAAAAGGTATTGAAGGTGGCGGAGGCCAAATCCAAGGACGCTGGGAGGGGTATCGCTAGAGTGGACCCCGCAGTGATGGAGGTCCTCAATCTGAGCCCGGGGGATGTCATCCAAATCGAGGGAAAGAAGAGGACCGTAGGGATAGTTTGGCCCGGTTACCCCGAGGACGCTAACCGAGGGCTGATCAGGATCGACGGGACCATCAGAAGGAATTCGGAAGCGGGAATCGATGAGAAGGTAGCCATCAAGAAGGTGACCGTCAAGCCCGCTAAGAAGATCACCTTCGCTCCCACTGAGCCCCTGAGGATAATGGGCGGGGAGCAGTACCTTGGTCAGGCCCTCGAGGGCAGGGCGATGACTAGGGGGGACATCCTCGAAATCAACGTGATGGGGAGGAAGATAGACCTGGTGATAGTCAGTTACCAACCAACCTCCGACGCCGTCCTGATGCAGATGGAAACCGAGATCAAGATCAGCGACAAGCCCCCGAAGGAGGCCCTCAGACAGATACCCAAGGTATCATACGAGGACATCGGAGGCCTGCAGGGGGAGGTTAAGAAGGTGAGAGAGATGATCGAACTCCCCCTCAGGCATCCAGAGCTCTTCGATCGCCTGGGTGTGGAGGCCCCAAAGGGCGTGCTCCTGCACGGTCCCCCCGGCACGGGAAAGACGCTTCTCGCTAAGGCGGTTGCCAGTGAGACCAACGCAAACTTCGTCTCCATCGGCGGGCCGGAGATCATGAGCAAGTTCTACGGCGAGAGCGAGGAACGGTTGAGGGAGATCTTCAAGTCCGCGGAGGAGAACGCACCCAGCATCATATTCATCGACGAGATAGACTCCATAGCCCCCAAGAGGGACGAGGTCACCGGGGAGATGGAGCGCAGGATCGTCGCCCAGCTCCTGGCCCTGATGGACGGGCTCGAAACCAGGGGGAAGGTTGTGGTCATCGGGGCCACGAACAGACCCAACGCCCTGGATCCGGCCATCCGGAGGCCGGGCAGGTTCGACCGCGAGATCGAGTTGAACATCCCCAACCGGAACGGGAGACTGGAGATCCTGCAGATACACACCAGGGGAATGCCCCTGAACGAGGATGTGGACCTGGAAAAGATAGCGGACCTCGCTCACGGCTACGCCGGCGCCGATCTGGCAGCACTCTGCAAGGAGGCTGCGATGCACGCCCTCAGAAGGATCCTGCCGGATCTCGACCTCGACCTAGACAGCATACCCATGGAGGTGCTGAGCAAGATCAATGTGGAGAAGGGAGACTTCTTCGAGGCCCTGAGGGAGATGCAGCCCTCGGCCATGAGGGAGGTCCTCATAGAGTCGCCGAACCTCCACTGGGATGAGATCGGCGGACTGTCGGAGGCCAAGACCGAGTTGAAGGAGGCCGTAGAATGGCCCCTCAAGTATGCCGAGGTGTTCGACAGTATGAACGCGACCACCCCCAGGGGCGTTCTGCTTTACGGCCCACCCGGCACTGGAAAGACGCTTCTTGCCAAGGCGGTGGCCACGGAGAGTGAGGCCAACTTCATCAACGTCAAGGGACCAGAGTTCCTGAGCAAGTGGGTGGGGGAGAGCGAGAAGGCGGTAAGGGAGACCTTTCGGAAGGCCAGGACCGCTTCCCCCTGCATCATATTCATGGACGAGATCGATTCCATAGCCCCCACGCGGGGGGGTGGCTTCGATTCCCACGTGACCGAGAGGGTCATATCCCAGCTCCTGACCGAGATGGACGGACTGGAGAGCCTGAACAACGTCGTCGTGGTGGCGGCAACAAACCGTCCGGACATGATCGACTCGGCCCTGCTCAGGCCGGGGAGGTTCGATCGTCTGGTGCAGGTCCCATTCCCTGATCTCGACGCAAGGAAGGCTATCCTGGAGATACACATGGAAAAGAAGCCCCTGGCGGAGGATGTGATGATCGATAGCCTGGCCAAGAAGACCGAGGGTTACTCCGGCGCGGACCTCTCCGCACTGGTCAACGAGGCGGTCATGCTGGCCATAAGGGAGTTCGTCTCCCGGGGCGAGGAGATAACCATGGACAAGCTCAAGGAGAGCAAAATCCCCATGGCGTTCTTCAACCAGGCACTCGAGAAGGTGAGACCCACCTCCCGGAAGGGACTGGAGAGGGTCGAATTTCCCCCGGATGACTACGAGTACGTGAGGTGATAATGTGAGCAGGGACAGGACGAGGAGAAGCCCATGGGATGACATGTTCTTCGACATCGACGACGGATTCAACGAGATGCGAAAGAGAATGGACCGCATAATGGAGCGGATGATCGAGGGGAAGACCCCCCCAGAGAATGACCCCATGATATACGGATTCTCCATGAGGATCGGACCCGACGGCAAGCCCATGATCCACGAGTTCGGCAACGCCACGACACCCAGACACATACAGGAGTCCGCACGGGAACCGCTCACCGACGTCATAGAGGAGGCCGAGAGGATCAGGGTAATCGTCGAACTTCCGGGTGTTGAGAAGAAGGACATACATCTCAATGCAACGGAGGAGACCCTGGACATCGAGGTGGACAGCCCCAAAAGGAGGTTCAGCAAGCATCTCGAGCTTCCCTCGACGGTGGACCCGGACAGCGCCACTGCCAGCTACAACAACGGCGTCCTTGAGATAAGGCTTTCCCGGGTAGAGAGACGGCAAACGGGCAAGAGCATAGAGATCGACTGAGGCCGCCCCTCAGGTGGCAGGCCATCCCTCCTTCCCCTCTTGAACCACATAGAGCAAACATTATATAGAAGAACAACCCGTTCGAATACCGGTGCAGAGGAACGAGCTACTGGACCGGGTGCGATTCTTTCTGGCCAGAACAGGATTCTACGTCTCAAGACCCCTCCCCCGGAGGAGCATTAGCTTCGACATCGTGGCCAGGAGAGACGAGACGCTGCTGATCATCAAGGTGCTTTCTAACGTGGATGCATTCTCCAGGAACAACGCGGAGGAGATGAAGGTCCTCGCAGAGGCCCTGGAAGCCTCTCCTATACTGGTGGGGGAAAGGTCCAGTTCAGGGGGGATAGAGGAGGGCATCGTTTATTCAAGGTTCAGCATCCCCATCATCTCCATCGAGACCCTGGCGGAGTTCCTGATGGAGGGGGTCCCCCCTTTCATTTTCGCGGCCCCCGGCGGCCTGTATGTCAAGCTGGACAGCGCCCAGCTGAAGCGGATAAGGGAGGAGAGGAGCATCAGCCTCGGTACGATCGCGGAGGCCGCGGGCGTCTCCAGGAGAACCGTCCAGATGTACGAGGCGGGAATGGGCGCTATGATCGACGCGGCCCTTAGACTCGAGGAATATCTCGATGTTTCCCTGGTGCTGCCCATAGATCCCTTCACCTACGCCTCGGAGAATGCCACTGCCGTTGTGGGGATGCAGGAGATGGACATCTTCGGCATGGAGATCTTCAGCATCCTCTCTAAAATGGGGTTCTCCATAATGCCCATCGTCAAGTGCCCCTTCGAGGCCCTTACAAGCGACGAGGACCTGCTCTTCCTGACCGGCCTGGGAAGGGACGAGAGGAAACTCAAGCACAAGGCTAGGGTGGTGACGGACATCTCCCGGATAACTGAGAAGCGGTCTGTCATCTTCATCGAGAGGATCCGGGCCAGGTCCAGCGTCGAAGGAACCGCCCTGGTCGGCAGGGACGAGCTCGACAAGATTGGGGGCACCGATGAATTGCGGGAAATAGTGGAGGACAGAAGTGATTCCAGGTCAACCATCCATGGATAGGTCTCTATGTACCTGTAACCGGGGTGTTAAACAGTGTTGGATAACGGAACCCGCTGCATTCGGCTGGTTGGCGTGAGGTTTAACGACCCCAGATATGCCGGCGTCGGCGATGCCCCATGCGACATTGTTCTTCCGAAGCATCTCCTTTCAGAGACCCCGGGCCCTCTCATTCTTCGGAAGGAGGGTTTGCCTGGAGGCATATCATGAGGACCGTCAGACGGGGCAACTCCGTGATCACGGTGATACCTGTGATCAGGGGGCTCGTGACCGAGGGTGAGAGGGTGCTTGGGGTGGCGAGGGGATCCGACCCACAGGCAATCGCTGTCTCGATCTCCAAGGAGGAGCTGTCCGCACTGAGGAACTTGGGGGATGATATCGATTACGAGATGAGCGAGATCGAGACCATTTTCTCGGATCTGCTTGGCAGATACGGGGAGGTGACCCTTCCTCCACCCTGCTTCTCAGCGGCACTCCAGGCCGCCGAGGAGATTGGTGTACCGCTGCTGCCGATCGACATGAACGAGGAGCTCTACTCCGTTACATATGTGACGGTGGTCGGAACCCTGGACCTCTTCAAGGAATCGCTATCGGTCAAACGTCTCAGGAGAAAGCTATCAGGGTGCGAGTCACCCCAGGAGTTCGTCTTGAAATGGGATTCTCTCATCAACAAGTCAAAGGGATTCAGCCGGCTATCGTCGGAGAGGGAGAGGCATATGGCCGGGGTCCTCGCCAGGATCGCAAGAAGATACGAACGTGTGGTGGCGTTCATCGAGCTTGAGCGGATCGATGGTGTATGCTGGAGGCTCGAGAACAGTTCGTCGGCGAACCTAGACCAGCGACGAGAAGAAGAGGCGGGGCAGCTTCTGAACGCACCTCCGGAATAGCGTCGTCCACGAGTCCTCACCCCGGGCGACCCCCAGGCATGTGGAGACCAGTTGGGGATCGGAGGAAAAGACCTCGAAGAACCGATCGGTGTCCACCACCCCGACCAGCCAGTGAAGCACCGGCCCAATGAGGGCCGTTGCCCTGAGGTCGGGCAGTATCTTATCATCGCATGACCGCTGGTAGCCCGCGAGCAACCGGGGGTCGCCCTTGCGAAGAGCGTTCTCGATCGCCTTGGAGGCTAGGCGACCGCTCTCCAGGGCGTAGGATATTCCCTCCCCCGTGATCTGGTTGAGGAACCCCGCCGCGTCACCCACCGCCAGACAGCGACCTGAGACCACGGTTCTCCGGGGGATCGTCGGAAGCGGGGCTGAGCAGACCCGCGGATCCCCGATCTGCCCACCGAACCGATCTGCCAATTGTCTGGCCATGCCTTCCACGCCGCCCCTGAGATCCTGGGCGTGGACTCCCTTCCCCACCACACCGATGTTCGCTCCCCCGTTGAGGGGGAACATCCAACCGTTCAGCGGGAAGTTGGACCCCCATCCGATCCTGGGGGTGGGGGTATGCATGAGATGTATCTCGATCGAGTCGTCGATTTGGGCCCCAAGATCCAACACGGATGCCATCCCCACCGCCAGCCCATCCCTCGGATAGGGGCCCAGCACCTGACGGGCGGTCCTGGATGCCACCCCTTCCGCCATGACCAGGACCCGACTGGAGAACTCCCCAGCGGTGGTGACAACCTCCACGGACCCGGGGGCGTTCCTCACCTTCATGACCGAGATCCCATCGACGATCTTCACGCCCTCTTTCACGGCGGCCGTGGACAGGAACCCATCGAAGACCTCTCTCCTGACGGTTACACCCGCTGGTCGATCGAACGGGACACCCAGCCTGAAATCGCCCCTGACGACGGTGAAGCCCATGATCTCCCTCTCCACCACGCCCTCGGGAAGATCGATCTCCAATTTCTCCAGGGCCCTGCCGAGAACACCTCCGGCACAGCACTTGGGCCTCGGTAGATATTGCTTTTCTATGAGCAGGGTCCGAAGGCCCGCCCTCGCACAGCCGAGGGCGGCCGATGACCCCGACGGACCGGCGCCCGATACGATCACATCGTACACATCCCCTAATCAGAGTCCTGAGAGATAAATGGTAATCTGAAAAATGCGGATGGTGAAGCAGCCGCTACAATTTATATAAACCGTACCTGATGATATGCCATGACCCAGGCCGAGGAGAGGAAGACCGTCGAAGAGCGCATCGGCCTGTCGATAGACTCATTCGTCCGATCCCTGGAGAGGAACAGGCTTTCCATCCTGACGATCTTTCTCTACGTGGTGACGGTGGCCCTGATCCGGGACCTCTCCGAGTACTTCCTCCTCGATCAGGAGTTCGTTACGACGGCCCACCCCTGGATATTCAGCATAGCTCATCACGTCTCTTTCTTCGTAGTGATCTTCCTGGGTCTTGTGCTCCTCCTCTCGGCGTTCACCCAGAGGGGGGTGAGGAAGGTCACCAACTACATCTGCGTTTTCTGGTGGATCATCATCCTTCCACCATGGATGGATCACTTCATCGGAGGACTGAACCACAACTACGAGTACTTCTCCCCCACCGACTTCATAGACGCCCTGGTGAACTTCTCAGGTAAGGGTTTCCACATCGGCCAGGCAACTGAGGTGATGGTCGTGCTGTTCGCCATCTTCGCCTACGGCATATGGACCCAGAGGAGGAATCTGGGGACCGTTGGGGGGAGGGTGCTGACCGGGGTCAGGGTCTTCTTCCTTGTGGTCTTCACTCTGCTGACCATGTTCATCATGGCCACCCCCGCGCTTTTCTTGCCGGTCGGGAGCGTCGGCGGGGTTCCTGTGTTCCCGGCGTTCGACCTCACCAAGTACCACGAGTACCCCCTCTTCCTGGTGATGTACTATCTTCTGATGGGCATAGCCCTGGTGATCGCGATAGTCTACATCGCTAAAAGGGATCGTTTCATGGACATCCTGAGGAGCATGCGCATCCCGCAAACCATGTTCTTCGCCGTCATCGTGGCCGCCGGCATCGTGACCGGGTGGAAGTACAGCTGCGGCATATACCTGGTGACCGATATCCTGCAGACCCCGTTCTATGTCAACCTGAGCTTCGCGGTCATCTCCGTCGTGTCCGCGGTGATCGTTTGGCAGGTCGGCACGATGTGGAACGACATCAGCGATCGAAAGATGGACGAGCCTGGTCAGGGGAGGAGGACAGTGGCTTCTGGCCTGTTCCCGACCAGGCCGTACCTGGAACTCTCCCTCGTGTTCGTCATCGTGAGCCTAATAATGGCGACGCTCCTATCCGTCCAGCAGTTCCTGGTGATGGTTGTCATCCTGGCACTTGCCTGGTTCTATTCCTTCAAGCCCGTCAGGCTGAAGGAGAACGTCCTCAGCCCCCTGCTCATGGGCCTGGGCGCCTTCCTCGTCCTGATCTACGGGGCACTCACCCCCTACAGTCAGATACTGTTCTTCGATGGTGATCCCCCCGTTCCGTACCTGACCGGCAACGTCATCGTACCGACCCTTGGGCCGGAGGCCTACCTGCTGGGGGTCTTCATCTTCCTGGGGCTTGTCATAGGGTCGATGATCATGGACATCGAGGGATACGATGAGGACAGGAGGGCGAGAGTGAGAACCATCTACACCAGCCTTGGTCTCGATCGAGGGAAGATGCTCGTCTCCGCCCTGATCTTCCTCGCATCCCTGACCCCCATAGCCATTTTCAACGATCCCCTGGATCTCGTCCTGTTCCCTCTGCTGGGGGCGGCGGCGGCCTTCCTGTTCTGGAGAACTGGCATGCCAAGGCAGGTCATGGTCGTGGCGTTCCTGGGACTGGTGTACGCCGCCATCAGGTACATGGGACTGCTGTAGCATCAGACCGATGAGAAGAACAGCCTCGGGAATCGGGGAATGACTCTCAGAAGGATGTTTCTCCAGTCTCTCTCCCCACCGGCGGTCTGGGCAACGATTTCGATCAGCGCCTCGTCTCGGGAGAACGCCTCCACGAGCGATCTGATATCCGTCAAATCGGTCATCCAACGGAGCGCTGGTCCCAGTATCTCGGCGGCCCTCATGTTGAATCCGATGTGCCTCCAACACTCCCTCTGGTAGTCGAGGAGATCGCCCCTGCCCTCCGCCGTCCTTTGGATCGCCTTGGAGGCCACCTCAGCGCTTCTCAGGGCGTAGGTTAGTCCCTCCCCGGAGAATGGGCTGACAAAACCTGCCGCATCCCCGACCGCAAGCGCCCTTTTGGAGGACACCTTGGGCCTCTGTGCCAAGGGGATGGGGTGGAAACACGGTGTCCCTCGATCAGTGACGGAGAACTCGTCATCAATGCATTTGATCATGGAATCCAGAGCAACCTGCATCCTCGCCCGCCCCACGTGATTTGCAACCGCGGATATCGTGAATCCACCGACCAGCGGGAAGGACGCACCGCTGAGGGGAAAGTGCTGGCGCCGGGAGCTCACACTTCGATCTTGAAAAAGATGTATCCGAAGGGCGGTATCGGGGGTCCCCTCGACCTCGCAGTTCATCACTGACCCCAGCGCGATCGCACCTGGTCTTTTTGGTCCCAACAGGCTACTGGCGAGTCTCCCCCTAGAGCCCTCCGCTATGGCCAGGAACCGGGAATGGAAGGTTTCCCGTTCGGTCCTTATCTCCACAACATCCTGGAGCTCTCGGGCCGAGAGTACGGTGCAGTCTTCCAGCAACTCCGCACCCTGGCGCTCAGCCTCACCGGCGAGGTGAGCATCGAAGAGGTCCCTCCTAACGGTGACGCCGATCCTCCGACCCATTGTACAGGGAACGCTTTCCTCCCCCCTAACCAGAACGAAGGAGTCAAGCTCCCGCTCCACCAGGGAATCAGGAAGATCATCCAGCTGGACCAAGGCCCTCTCCAGCAGCCCGCCCGCACAGCATTTTGACCGGGGGTGTGTGCCCTTCTCGATGAGAAGCACTTCCATTCCCTGTGCTGCGCAGAGACTGGCCACACGGCTGCCCGATGGTCCGGACCCGACCACGATCAGATCGTAGCGTCGCAACCGGGACCCCCTTTCCTAGCCGAAGATCACTCCTTTCTCCTGCGGATGTACTCGGTCAAGGTGCTTGCCATGACGATCCCGAATACCCCAATGAACGGCAGGAGTATGGTGAGATCCACGTACCCGGTAATCACGTTGATGGCTGATTCCCCGGTGTCCAGAACGTTGATGGAGCGGTCGTCAAACTGCCAACCTCCTGGCAGGGGCTCGTTCTCCAGCAGCCACAGCGTCGGTGCGGTACCTCCGGACTCGCCCGGCGCGAAACCCACGACCAGCACGATGTCCAGATCATAATCGCCATCAACATCGCCCAACGCGACGTTCATGGTATTGTAGATGTTGTTGGAGGTCACTGCCGCTGCAAGGTCAGGAGTGTCCACGCGCATCACGTTGGTGAACCCCCCACCGCCCAGGTTCTGAGGGAATATGTAGACGGTGTGATCTGTGTCCCCATTGCCTACCTTGGAGGTGGTTGCGACGATGTCCGGGAAGCCGTCCGGCTTGTAGTCGTAGGTGGCCTTGCCCAGATCGCCCACGGCGATCGCGGTGATGTACTCATCACTGGCCAGGCCAGTGGCAGTCATGTCGTATCGATTAGCATCGGACCACGTCACCCTCGGCGAGTAGTGCTCGATCTCGATCATGTTCACGCAGAGGGTGTTGTTAAATGTGTCTGAGGAAGAGCTGTCCCCGTCCCTCACCCTCAGATACATCGTGTCCTGGGTGAAGTGATCGATTCCGTAGGTGTAACCTATCAGGGTGGTGCTTGTGATCTCCGTTCCCCCGCTCAGGGTCGTCAGGTTGAACCAGGTGACGTTGTCCGGCGAGTACTGCAAATAGAAGGAGCCGTTGACCTCGAGGCATTTCGCCACGACCGTCAGCTCGTGCAGCGGGTAGTCGTAGTCGTTCTCCAGCTCCCAGACCCAGTCCAGCTGGGTGCCCTCCACGAAGTCCACATCGATCCATATGTAACCGAAGAACACGGAGGAGCTGACGTCATCGTTGTTGTGGAAGCTGATTATCAGACCGTTCAGTTCGGTCCAGGTGTCCACACCTGCTGCAAGGAGGTCGAATGTATAGACGTAGGGTATTGTTTGCGAGTTCTCCGGTATGATGCCTGTAGAGATATCGGATCCGCCGGTGTTGTACATGATGGCCTCTGTCCCATTATAGGCAGAGACTCCGTACTTGATGCACAGGGTAGCGTTGGAGACCTTCTTGGTCTGGTATGCCGTGCTCACATTGAAGTATGTAACCCTAAGGTTCTCCCCCCCGTCCACGTTGTAGGTGTCACCATCGTCGTACCAAAGATATGACATGTACGACCCGGTATCATTTATGAGCGGGGTATGGGGTTTTCCCAAGTCCGCAGGATAGTTCTTCCAGACCTCGGTCAAATTCTCGTAATTGGTATCATTGGCCGTCAGATCTGAGATATCCCCGGTGACATTGGCCACCACCCCAGGGCCGGGGCTGAACTCGGCCGAGGGGTTGAATGTGACGCTGGTCGAGCTGGTTGGCATCGTCAGGAACACGGAGACGGTGTTGGTGTCCGTGCTCGTCCGGATGATGTCCGGATACCCGTTGGAGTCGATGTTCGCCACCTCCACATGTGGGATGCGGATCTGGTACTCAGAACCGAAGTAATGGCCACTTGTGTCCCACGGGCGTATACCTGGCACGGTTGGTGTAAGAATGACCAAGGATTCGGCCGTGCCGAAAGCCCCCTCCTGCTTGTCCCCGCTGGATCCCAGATAGCGGCTGAACCAGACGTAGGTCGCGCCGTTGGCATTCCCGCTGCTATCCGCATTGGTCACGGCCACGATATCATCGTAGCCATCCTGGTTGAAGTCACCTGTCGCCACGTCAAGGACGGCCACATTGCGGTCCATGTTATCCCAATTCCTACTTGGATCCGCCCACCAGTCAGTCGCGTATAAGGTGGTCCTGGTCCATGATCCATCATTCCAGAACACATACACACCGCGATTGAAGAACATCCCGTAGGAGTTCGTTGTATCGGCGTTGCCCCTGCTATTTGCTGTAGTATATGTTACGGCATGGAAGAAACTGGCAACTATATCGTCATCCCCATCGCCATCGAAATCACCTGCAGCGATGTCACCGCACATCTCGGTGAGCAGGTAATCACCATCGTCTGGATAGAACTCGTCATACGACCAATAATCCAACCAGACACTAACATCCTCGTTCGAGCTGCCCTTATTCGTGTTACCAGCCGTCTGCTGTCCACTTCTAGCATCGAACGCGGAGGAAATAAGGTAAGGAGTCTCGGACCACTTCGACCCGTCGGGTAGCTCGTTGCGGTACCACACTAGGCTTATGGAGCTGTCCTGGTATCCCACCACCAGGTCCTCGTAGCCATCGTTGTCGATGTCCGAGAGGATCATCGCGATCGGTCCATTGTAGGTGCTGGCGTCGATGGTCGTCTTCTTCCATTGATCGCTCCGCTCGGTGCTGCTGAACCATGCGAGCTTGCTGTCCTCCCACTCCGCAGACGTGGAGCTCCAGGTGTAGCTCCCGGAGCCGATGCTGGTGACGATGTCCGTGGTGGTCAGCGGTGCGGTCACATTGAACTGGAGGGTGAGGTCGTGATAGGTCTCGCCAGGCATCTCGGATATGATGGAGACCCTCATGGCGTAGGAGTTGGTCCTGGGGAGCCACCATCCCTGGTAGGCGTCCTGCGGGATGAAGTACATCGTGTACGCGGTCCCGCTTACCACTGTGGAATCAGGGAGTCTGGTAGAGGAGGTCGGATTGGTCTTGAATAGTGAGCTGAGTGGAGCGTCGTAGTCAATCGTGGGATAGGCGGAGAAGTCCGCCGGGACCTTCTTGATGATGTACTTCCCGGTGTAGTCGCTCACCTCGACTGTTCCCACATAGACATCCTCCAGGTTGGACTCCACATCCTGGGTTATCACCCGGATGTAG
>CAZQLP010000045.1:2309-12134 GCA_964594225.1 uncultured Methanomassiliicoccales archaeon | reverse complement strand
AGGCCAGGAGAATGATGATGGACGTGGACGAGACCCTGGACATGGTGAGGCTCTGGGTGGAGGAGAATCTTCCATACGAGTACAGGGATCCAAAGGAGCTTGTGAATGGCGTGGAGGCCCTTTGCAGGGCCGACCTGTTCCTGGGAAGGGTCATGAAAAGACAGTACTTCGGATTCTGGTCCTACGCATCCGATATGCTCAGCTTCGGTGTCGCCGCCTCGAGATCGGGACCCCGGAGGGGGTACTCCCGCTTCCGATTCCCAAGTTACCTGATGAAGATGTCCAGGACCAAGGCCAGGAGAGCGGTTCAGTCGAGTGTTTCTAAGAAGCTTGGTGAATTAACCCACACCTCAAGGGGGAAGGCCAGGGAGTACTTCCTTCCATACTTCTGCTGCTTGTTCAAGAGAAACAGGGAATTCAGGAATGCCATGTCCATCGAGCTCAAGCTTGAGCAGGAGGAGATGGCCTTCATCCTGGGGGAGAAAGTGGACTCAATGGCCGTGAAGCATCTGGTCTCCGAGGTGAAGAAGGTGATGGAGGTCTTGGAGGGTGGAAAGACGAGCATGGACATAGATGATCATCCTCCCCAGAGAGACAGCGAGGAGAAAGGAGCCCCGCAGAGGAACCTCTTCGAATTCTAGGTGTGGCGATGAACGAGGACCTGAGGAAGATACTGGAGAAGCAGCATTACCGCATTTTCGGAGACCATGCCGCGGTCAAGTTATGCCACTGGATGAAACAGTCCCTTCTGCACGGCCGAACCTGCTACAAGCAGGACTTCTACGGTATCAGCTCGCACCGCTGCCTCCAGATGACCCCCGTGGTCATCAAGTGCAACCAGCGGTGTCTCTTCTGCTGGAGGGTCCAAGGCTTCGAGTCCGAAGGGGGGAAATGGACCGACCCCGAGGAGATGCTGGACGCCCTGATAGAGCATCAGCGGAAGCTCATATCGGGCTTCAAGGGCGATCCGCGGTGCTCGACGGAGATGTTCAAGGAGGCCATGGATCCTAAATTAGTAGCCATCTCGCTGGCCGGGGAACCCACGCTATATCCCCTTCTTGGGGAGTTCATAGAGGTATGCCACAAGAGAGACCTGACAACATTCCTGGTAACCAACGGAACCATGCCCGAGGTTCTGGAGAAACTGGATCCACTTCCCAGGCAGCTTTACGTCACGGTGGCCGCCCCCAACGAGGATATCTACAGGAAGCTCTGCGCCCCCCTCATACCCGACGGATGGGAGAGGCTCAACCGGACCCTGGAGATCCTTCCCTCCCTCGGGACCAGAACGGTGATAAGGCACACTCTGGTCAAGGACTGGAACCTGGGATGGGAGGACGAGTACGCCAAACTGGACAGTGGGGCGGAACCCCTCTTCGTGGAGCCGAAGGCCTACGTCTTCGTGGGCAGTTCTAGGAGAAGGCTCTCGCTGGACAACATGCCCTCTCACCAGAACATAGTGGAATTCTCCAATAGGCTGGGTGAGAGGTTAGGGCTGGAACTGCTGAGGGAGAAGAAAGACAGCAGGGTGGTCCTGCTGGGCAAGCGGGGCACCAAGACTGAGATCGCCTAATCATTTCAGCCTTATGGTCTCCAAGTTCATAGGTGCCCTGGTCTCCACGTTGAACTTCTTGTAGAGGGCCGATGCCAGATCCAGACACTTGCTCTCCTCCCCGTGGCCAATGATGACCCTCTCGGGCCTGGGCTCCAGGGAGGCGAAATAGTTGATCAGCTGCCTGCGGTCAGAGTGTCCGGAGAACCCGTCGCAGATCTCCATGTTCATCTTAAACTTGACGATTATGGGTTTTCCTCTCTCCATGAGGGTGAGTTCGCTGTATCCCCTCTGTATCTTTCGGCCAGTGGTACCCTCGGCCTGATATCCCACGAACACAAGGGAGTTATTCGGGCCGTCTGCCCAGTTCTTGAGGTACTCCATCACCGGCCCCCCGTTCATCATGCCGCTGGTGGCGAGGACGATGCAGGGTTCTGGATCGTGGCATATCCTCTCCCTCATATCCGAGCTGTCCACCCTATTGAAGATGTCCGAGAGGAACGGATTCTGCCCCATCTGGAAAATCTGCGTTCTCAGCTGACTGTTCAGATACTCAGGATACGCCGTGTGAATGGCCGTGGCCTCCCATATCATACCATCAAGGTAGACTGGCAAGGTCGGGAGCTTTCCAGTTCGCATCAGCTCCTCGATCACCAGCATGACCTCTTGGGAACGTCCCACGGCGAAGACCGGAATAAGGACCTTTCCCTTCCTGCGCAGGGTCCTTTCAAGTATACCCCTCAGCTGGTTGGAGGCCTCTCCCCTGCTGGGTTGAATGTCGCGCTGCGCCCCATAGGTTGCTTCGGTGATCAAGGTCTCGAGCCTGGGGAACTTGTTGGCGGTTGCGTTGAACAGCCAGCTGCGCTCGAACTTCATGTCCCCAGTGAACGCCACGTTGTACAGTCCGTCACCAATGTGGAAATGGCAGACAGCCGATCCCAGGATGTGGCCCGCGTTCTGCAGAGTCAATCTCACGTCCGGGGTGATGTCTGTGGTCTCTCCGTACTTGAGGGGAATGCAATGGGTCACCATGTTCCTGATATTGGAGGAATCGTAGGGGCTCTTCCGGCCCTCCCCAAAGGACACCTTGATGTAATCAAGGGTTAGCAGGGACATCAGGTCCCTGGTCGGGGGCGTGCAGTAGATCGGCCCATCGTACCCGTATTTGTAGAGTGCTGGAAGTAACCCACAGTGGTCCAGGTGAGCGTGAGTGATCACTACGCAGTCTATCGAGTCCAGGGGCTGGATCTCTGGTACGTTGAAGTACGGTGAGCCGTTCTCACTGCTGCTCACGTCGACACCGCAGTCGATCATTATCTTGCTCTCCCTGGTCGAAAGCAGCGAGCAGCTCCTCCCTACCTCCCTGAAGCCACCCAGTCCAGTGATCCTGATCCAGGACTCACCCTCGATGCGATGCCTCATCAGTTTCCTTCCGACCTTTTTCAGGAAGCTCTTCCTCTCGTCCTGTACCGTGCGCAGGTACTTCCGGATCTCCGATACCGTCTTTGATGGTATGGGGGGTGCCCTTACGACCTTGGGTGCCCAGCCAATCTCCTTCTTTATCTCGTTGAGAACCGAGCCGTGTTTGCCTATGACCAGCCCGGGCGCTATGGCCTCGATGCTGACCTCGCCGGTATCGTGCTCGAAGTATATGTCCGTGATCTGGGCATCCTCTGGTATGATCTCCCTCAGCCTATTCTCGACCGCCTCGGGGTCCGCCAGCATTGACGGGTCGGGGCGAATGGTCACCCTCCTGCGCAGACCCTGAGCGAGTTGCCTGACTATGTCGTTGTTCGAGGCAAACTTCTCCATATCCTGCGTGTATATCACGACGACAGGACCTTCGAACTCTATCGATGAGATATCCACCTCGGAAGGCACTATCTTCTTGACCTGATCTCGTGCCTCCTCTAAAATCCTCTCTGCGCTCATGAACTATTCCCGCTTAGTGTTTTGAAATGTGAATTTGGAGTTCAACCGGAGAGCTTCAATCGACTTTGGGATAATCGAGCCCCATCTTCTTTATTCGGGCCCCCATCTCCTCGTTGTCGAGCTCCCTGTAGCCATCCTTATCTATGACTACCACCGTAATCCCGTTTCCAGAAGCCGCATCACGCTTCATGGCCGAGCTCAGCGCGCGTATGGCGAGATCTATGGCCTCGTCCTTCGTGATTTCCTTCCTGAAGTGATCCTCCAGGACACCGTATGCGAACAGGGACCCTGAGCCCACTGAAACGTAGTCATCACGGATCGATCCACCCGCAGCATCCACGCCGTAAACATGACCTCCCTCCCCGTCAAAACCTCCCATTATAAGACCGACGTAGTAGTAACCGGATGCGCCGCCGCCTCCCCTGAGTATGTTCGAGAGAAGGGTCGATGCCGCTTTAACACTCATGCTTGAGCCCCTCTTGAGCTTGTAGAGCTCCACCTCCGCTTTGAGGTATCTTGCCAGGAGCTGCGCGTCACCTACCAATCCCGCGGTGGTGAGGCCCAAATTGTCGTCAATCTTGAAAACCTTGCGAACTTCCTTGTGAGCGATAACAGTGCCCATTGTGGCCCTGTGTTCGGTAGCCAGAACCACCGAGTCCTCGGAAATTATACCAATCGTAGTGGTCCCTGTCTTAACTTGTTCATTTACCATACTGTCACACCTTCCAAAATCAAATAAAAGATGCAATCTGCACTAAAGGCAGTTTCAGAAATGAAAGAGCCAATATATAATGCTTTTTATATGACCCCTAGCCCATACAAGAAGCCCTCGAGGCCTTAGCTCCCTTCATAAATCGAGCAATTCTCAGTTGTCTTTTCACGCAGGTTATCAACCCTGCCCACTTTGATACTGACCTCAATACGCTTAAATCGAGGGACCGCATAGGCATGAGCGAGGCAGGTAGTGCCTAAGTCCATTCCATTGCTTGCACAAAAACGTGTGCTCCGAAATTAAAATTCGGGATGGCGGCACGTCAGGACCACCGTGCCTGCCTGTCTCACTCCTTCTCCAATGCGTCGCCTTACTGCGCGAACTCCATCCTGGGTACGTCATGCGTGTCAAAGACCTTATGAGCGATACGGGACAGCAGCAGTCCGATCGCTATCCCCCCCAATATGCCGGTCAGTAGTCGGAGGGCATTTGTGGACTCATAGTCCGCGACCACCTGAAGTACCCCGTCCACACCCATTGGCACCAGCAACGCAAGCACGATGAGGATCGATATCCTGATGTCGAGAAAGATGGCCATAGCGAGACCGACCAGCAACCCGATGAAGATGCCAAGGTCCCTGGAGCAGAACGGCATCTGGTTGTCGTTGAGGTACAGTGACCTTTCGGCGATCTGGTGGCAGTTGATGTCCCCCAGGGTGTACACCACCCGGGCAAGGGGATTCATACTGGCCAGTTGATCCTCGTTGTCGATCTCCCCGACTCTCCCGGAGAGGTCCCCAACGCTGTCTGGGGGCAGAGTGAAAGGAGCGATCAACACCAGGAGTAACCAGATCGTGAACGCAAGCATCATGGTGATCTCAGCCTTTCTCGAACGGCGCAACTTGGACCATCCGTGGACCGGGAGCCTCATTGATGAAGGCAGGGTAGAGGGAGTAATGAACTTTCTGTTCTCCTGCACGGGTCTCCATGGAAATCGTTTACCATGAAAATAAATAGGTGACTCTAGATAACGAAAGTCGATGAGCCTTCCAGATGAATTGGAAAGATTGAAGTTGTTCCATGGACACCTAGGACCATGGGCCACGGTGGGATACAGGATGGGGCAAATCGCGAGGAAGCGGTTCCCTGATAAACTGTGGGGCGTGGTCCACACCGGAAGCAAACCTCCCATATCCTGCCTCATCGATGGCGTCCAGTTCACGTCCTGCTGCACCATGGGAAAGGGAAATATCAAGGTCAAGGAAGACAACCAGGCCATGACCATGTTCTACGACGAGAGGTACATCCTAGAGATCAAGCTCAAGGACGAGTGGAGGGTGAGGATAGAGGGCCAGACCACCAGTGAGAACGAGGAGGATATGGCCCAGATGGTTTTCGAGGCAGAGGACGAGGACCTTTTCCGTATCACCAAGGCTGAGTCTCTCATGGAAGATCGTATCGTCAAGCTCTGATCATATCAAGGCCATCATCCCGTTCAGGCTGAAGAGCGAGGTGATCACGAACAGTGCTATTGAAACAGGGGCCCTGGCGGCAAACTGGATCCCTACCTCCTTCCAATCCCCCTCACCGAGGAGGAAGGTCGTGAAGTACGATACTATGAGGCCAAGTTCTAGCAGATATATCCCGACAAGAAGGATGATGACATCCATTGCGCCCAGGCTCTGACCTGTCTGTGCTCCGATCAGCTCGAACAGGGAGCTTGTAATTCCCAGGACCAGGGGTGCGAAAATGAGCGCGGTTGAGCGCATCATGTCTATCACACCCCTGAGCCTCTCCTCGACCCTTGCCTCACCCTTTCGAAGGTCGCTCATGTTCTGTGCGAGGTTGAGGGCCACCTTTCCCGCCGCCCGGGGATCGATCTGCGAAGCCTCGGCCACAGCATTCATGGCCGATTCCACCAGGGGTGAGTGGACACCTATGAGGTCCCTTCTCGCGACCAACGATGCCATTCCCTCCCGTGAGATCCTCAGCAGGTGAAGAACATTCTTGGCATAATCGGAGAATGACGATCCTTCCATGGAGATCGCCGTCTCCTCCAGAGCGGTCTCGAAACACGTTCCGGTGACCATCCTGTTCCCCATCTGGTACAGGGCATTGGAGAATTCGCTCTCCACCCTCCTCGCCTTACCTCGATCCCATCCGTTCCTCAACTTCATTAAGAGGAAGAGGCAGGGAGGAAGCGTCACCACGGCGAGGAACAGGTATGAACCGTAGATCCCCAGTGAAAGGGTCGACACCACTATCATGAGGGCCATCCACAGTGATATCTGTATTATCGTGAGGGGACCGGGGGAGAACTCCAGGACTCCGCTTCTCCTGATCGGACTCCGGGACAGTATCGAACGGGCGTAAATGAAGCAGAAACAGGGAAAGACCAACAGCAGCAGCACTCCCAGGGACCACTCATCAAAGATCCCACTGGATGTCAGGCCCGATGGTTCCGAGATCAAGCTCCCCATGGATGCGAGGGGGAGTATCGCAAAGAGCATCACGGGAAGGATTATCCCCATCGAGAATAGGACCATGGTCGGAACCGACAATGAGGAGGCATAGCGGTCCACCGCCTCCCTCATTCCATCCAGAACCACCTGGTTCGCCTTGTCCAGGAGTCTCTCCAGACCCTCCCTTGTCTTCTCGAAATCCGCAGAGATCACGAGGTGAAGGGATTGCCTCAGGCCCTGGTTGGATTCCGTCAGGAGGGAATTGAAGGACAGAAGGGCGCCGACCATGTCCCTCTTGTCCCGGGTGAGAACATTCCATCGAAGGTCTCTCAGCCTCCTAGCCAGGGGACCGTCGTCCATACCTGAGGCCGACGTTATGGCCCTCTCCAGGTTGGGACGGGACTGCATGTTCATGGTGACGCACGCGATCATCCTGGGGGATTCGGAAGCAATGGCCTTCTCCTCGTTCATTGCCAGACGCTTCACTAAGTTGACCATCATGCTAATGAGGATCGTCGGCAGCAGCAAGACCGCTGGAATCAGGAGAAGGAGTTCACCCTGCAGGAGCACGAGTGCCGCACAGGCGAACGCCACCGATATGAGTGAGAGAGTGAGGAAAAAGGACCACGCCCCCCTCATCACGTCACTCCACCCGATTCCCCTGGAAAGCATCCAGTACTCGGTGAGTTGGTCCGGTCTCGGACGGAATACCACTTCGAATATGACTGGAGGTTCCCTTCTTCCCCTTTTCGACATCCAACGGAGGAGGTCCTCAGCGGATAGCCTCAACCCCACTCCTCCCCAAAAGCCACCTGTCAAAATCCTCGCACTGACAGCCAGGATCAGATTCGGAACCCATGCCCTGCCAAAGGAACTCATTCGACCTCAGCAGCCAACGGGGTTCCAGGTACTCCTGCCCCTTGGTATGAGCAAAGGATACCAACATCTCTCTCAGCCTGGCCCTTGCCCTTATGTTCTCAACAGCCTCCTCAGGTGTGATACCCCAGGACCTGGCAATCCTCTCCAACGTTTCCGATCCGTCAAGGTCAAGCCGGAGCGAAGCTGACAAGGGGTCATACCATCCCAGCCTATTGAACTCCCCCGGACCCCGCTCCTTGGCCAGCTCGGAGATCTCCATCACGCCCCGAACCTGGTTCTGGGACCCCCCCGGCCGCACCATTCCCATTGTAGCGATGACGTCCGTGGCCCCGAATGCCTGGGGAACGATCCCCATGTCGTGCACCACCCTCTCGAAGACCGAGACAGCTGAATCACCATGGATGGTCCCCAGCACAGACGAGCCCGCCCTTCCGGTCCGCATGCCCTCGTAGAGGGTCTGCGCCTCCCTGCCCCTCACCTCACCCAGCACGATGGCCGATTCCCCCAATCTCAGGGAGACCCTCAGGGCCTCCTCGGTCTTGATCTCCATCCTCTCACCAATGCCCTGTTCCACGACCAACGACTGCACGTTGAACCCCATCTCCTGCATCTGACCTACTGGAAGCTCGGCTGTGTCCTCGATGATGAGGATCCTCTGGGACAGGGGAAACTCGAACAGCATGGCGCTCAGGAGGGAGGACTTCCCGGAACCCCTTGCCCCGGCGATAAGTATCGTTGAGGAGCCGTCCATCAGAAATGACAGCAATCCCGCGGTCATCGAGTCCATGGTCCCATTGTGTATCATCCTGGTGAGTGTCCACGGGGATCTCGACCTCCTCCGGAGCGCCATCGCCCTTCCATCAGGGCTAAGGGGTGGGCCAATGAGTGTGGCCCTGGTCCCGAATCCCGGAACATCGGTCTCCATCACGGGAAATGCCTGTGAGAACGGCTTGCCGCTGTACTGCCTGAGCCTGGATGCCAGTCCCTCCAGCTCATCCTCCGTGGCCGTGATGTTGGTAGGACATCTCAACACGGAGGCCGATCCCCCGATTCCTCCCAGGGTAACATGGACCGGATTGGAAGAACAGGGAGCATCCACGAAGACGTCCTCCACCCTCTCGTCGGACAGCAGTATCTCCATGATGCCCAGTCCAACCGTGTACCTGCCTATGACCTCGGAGAGATGAGCGAGGTTCTCCATCCTCTCCATGGGATCTCGTGGGAGGCTCCCCTCTCCCGATTCGGACATTCTCCCAAGCAGCTCCCTTGCCCTGCTGACCACCTGCTGCCTCAGTTCCTCCATCGATGTCCCCATCCTCTCCGGCGGCATGGCGCGGATCACACCCACGGTCTCCCTGATCATTCCCATCCAGGCATCGGGTATTGTGTATTCCCAGGGGACCATGTGATACATGTGCCTGGATCCCCCTGCCAGCCTCAACATGCTGATTCTGGCCCCCAGGACGGTATAGCTATCAAGGACCTCTGCTTCTCGGGGCATGGGGATCATGTTCCAACAGCTGGAGAAGAATGGCCTTCTCCTGGAATCAGCCGATATCAGATGAAGGGTCCCCTTCTCGAGGGGCAACCGTGGCGGCAATGCCCTCCTTCCGGCGGGTCTCACAACTATGCTAGGCCTCATCTTCCACCCCCACCACCCTGAACGCCTTCCAGGCCACCTCACGTCCCAGTTCCTCTAGGGAGTACCTCATCCCCTCGAGGTTCGAGTTGACCCTGCCCATACAGTCATCACAGGCCCTGGGGTGTTTGGATGACCTTCTGGCAAGTGTCTTAATCCCCGATTCATCTAGAAGCCTCGGCAGACCGTTCGATACCGAGGCATAGAACTTAGATGGTGAGAGGGGGCAGGAACAGCAGTCCTGAAACCTGTTGGGGAGCATGGAGAGATCCATGCAGGTCCTGACCACCTTGGCGAGAGAGCCTATGACCGCCACTGAATCTCCCATGTAGCTCACCTCCCAGTCACCGGAGAGGACTATCTCCTCTACACCTCCCTCCATGGCCATGATCCTCAAAACAGGCCTCAGGCAGCCCTCATCCAGCAGATCCTGACTTCCGGGGCATTCTCTGCATTCTATTACCAGCTCATTCCCCTTTCTCCGGTATGGGCAGTTCTCAGATGGCCGCCTCAACACCTCCTGCTTCCGCCTTCTTCCAGATGACATCTTCCTCATGTTCTTCCCGCGACATGGTCGACGGAAGAGGATATGCAGTTTGCGATTAACTGCAGGCTAACCCAAGACATCCCTGATATGAACGGGAATCCC
>CAZQLP010000045.1:0-2209 GCA_964594225.1 uncultured Methanomassiliicoccales archaeon | reverse complement strand
GCTGGGCACTGCCCGCGATGGATGCGTTGCCATCCCTTGAAAGACTAACTGTAGCGGTTCGGGTCATAACCCTACGAAGCATGCAGAGACACGGGGAATACCGAGTGAATCGAAACCACAAGAGATATCGCCGTCACTCGGAGCTGAAGGGTCGTTTCCTGGCGGTCGGAGGATTCATTGAAGCCATGCTAGCCATCGTAATCGTGAGCTCTGGTATGGTCCTCTTGACCGTCTCGTTCACCATGCTGGGCAGCGGGGATGATATCGGCGAAGACCTGGAGAGGATATGCAAAGACATCATCGATGACATTCAAGATGAGCATGGGCTCATGCTCGACGAGGGGGTGATGGACGGATCTGCCATCACAGATTACAGCCTTGGTCCCGCTCCAGAGAGAGCGAAGGGGTACATGATCCTGCTGATTGAGGCCGAAAGTTCCAACATCACCGTTCTGGCCAGTGGAGGCGATGCGTACGAGGGCGGAGAGAGGTTCTGCTCTCGATGTCCCGTCAACATCTACCATTCCCCCAGAGATGTGAGGGCGGCGATGCTGATGGCATGGGTGTGGTAACATGATGAGCAGGAAGGGACAAGCGTTGATTTTAGATGCAATGGTGTTCCTGACCGTCGCCGCGGTGGTATCGGTTTCCCTGATGGCCGCGAGAACGATGCCAAACGAGGGGAAGGACGACCTCCAGCATCTGACCGATGATATCCATGATGTCCTGCTGAGGACCACGGTGGACATGACCGATCGTCCATCTGGCGACAGCATTAGCGCTTACGATCTTGCGATATCCTATGCCCTGAGGTCGGAACGGGGCGACGACCTCGCCATCTTCGACGGACCTTTGAGGGAAATTACCACGCTGCTTGATGCGATGACACCCGAGAATGCTGATTGGTCATGGTCGATGGAGTTCAATGGGACACACGTGTGCATCGGGGATCTTCCACGAAATGACGCGGAAGTATGGGTGTCGGAGAGGAGAGGTCAACTGCCGCTGCTAGGAATTGCCCTGATCCTCCACCTCCAGGTTTGGCGTTGATGCGAGGGTCTCGCTCTCGAGCCTTTTCCGCTTGATCTCGATGACCTTTGCCTCCGCTTTCAGTGTGGTCTCCTTCAGGTCCAAGTATCCCAGGACGAGCGATCCCCCTATGAGCGCGAACATGATGATCGCCACCACCTCCAGCCCGATCGAGTGGACAAGATCCCCCAGACCCCCGGTCAGGAAATCGGCGAACAGGTAGATCGCTATGAAGACAACGGCGACCGCATCCAGCAGATACATGAGATAACCATAGATGGTCCTCTTGACCTCGACGTCAACGCATCTCCCCTTGCATATCTCACACCTCCCCCTGGAATACCAATTCCTGGGGCGGAGCTTGTCGCACTCGGGGCAGTAGCAGTACCTCATGTCCCTCCATCATCTTCAACGATACCAGCCGCTCTCGGTTCCTATGCCCCGAACTTCTTGGACCGATTCGCGCGGTCCAGGAGTATGGGCATCAGATCCACTCCTCTCAGTCTGCCCAGTCCACCGCGGGCACAAGAGGCCTCGTCGTACCTCTCCACCACATCACTCACCCCGTCCCTCGACCAGATGATTAAGGGAACGGGATCGCCGCTGTGATCGCCCACGCTGACAGGGGTGCAGTGATCCGCTGTAATTGCCACCACGGTCTCTGGATCGATCTCCTCCCGGAGCAGGCCCACTATGGAGTCTATGCGCTCGATCACCTCCATCTTCGCCCTGTAATCGCCGTCGTGGGAAACGATATCCGCCATCTTCACGTTCATGAGTACGAAGTCCTTCTCATTCAGCAGGTCCAGGGCCGTCCTGGCCTTGAGGTGGATGTCAGAGTCCAGTCCACCCGTGAACGAGGGGTCGTTCACAACTTCCATACCCATGATGCTTCCAATGCCCCTTATGAGGCTCACGCCCGAGATGCAGGCTGCATTCATTCCGTACCTGGACCCGAAGGACTCTATGTCCGGGAAGACACCTGCGCCCCGGGGCAGGAGGATGTTGGCCACTGGTTTCCCCTCTGCCGCCCTTCTCCGATTGACTGGATGCCCCTCCATAAGCTCGTGGGATTCCTTCACGAACTCGTTGACGACCCGGGCCGTTAGTTCCGCCCCCTCCCCCGTAGGCTCGCAGCGGTGGATGGGACCAAGTTCATGAGGGTCAACGTCCGTTACCT
>CAZQLP010000044.1:1858-12136 GCA_964594225.1 uncultured Methanomassiliicoccales archaeon | reverse complement strand
CGCCGGAGTCCTTAAACGGCATCGAAGGCTTCGTGATCATCCCCAGCCAGAAGGGGCAGAGGGGCGTTGGGATTCCAAACGATGTGGCGATGTGCGATTCCTGCCGCAAGGAGTTGTTCGATCCCTCGGACCGAAGGTACCTCTACCCTTTCACCAACTGCACCGATTGCGGTGCCAGGTTCACAGTGATCGAGGACCTCCCCTATGATAGGGTTGAGACCTCCATGAGAGATTTTCCCATGTGCGAAGCCTGCCGGGAGGAGTACGAGGATCCCTCCAACAGAAGATTTCACCACCAGACCATCTCCTGTTCCCAGTGCGGTCCCAGCTACAGTCTCCTGGACGAGAATGGGATTGAGACCGGGGAGGATCCCATCGCTTCCTTCGCAGGCTTGCTGGACGATGGGGCGATCGGGATTGCCAAATCCTGGGGAGGGATGCATATCTGCTGCTCCCTTGAGACCGCCCCCAGATTGAGGGAGTGGTGCGGCAGGAGGGAGAAACCCTTTGCGATCATGGTGAGGGACCTGGAGGCGCTGAGCAGGTACGCTAATCCTAACGGAAATGAGCTGGAGTCGCTAACCTCGTCCCACCGACCCGTGACGCTCGTCGATAAGGTGCCGTCATTGGCGATGGAATCGGCATCCCCGGGACTGGAAAATGTTGGAGTACTCCTCCCCTACACCGCCATGCACGAGATACTGTTCCACCACCTGCGGTCGGACGCATTGGTGATGACATCTGCCAACGTCCCAGGGGAACCGATGATCTTGGAGGACGAGAGGGTCCTGTCCATGGAGGCGGACTGCTACCTCCTCCACAACCGGAGAATAGTGAACCGCTGCGACGACTCGGTGGTCAGAAGGTTCGATGGTAGCACCCACTTCATCAGGAGGTCGAGAGGGCACATCCCCTCCGCCATCGAGATCCGCATGGACGGCAGATGCCTGGGCATTGGCGCTCAGGAGAATCTCACGGTCACCCTTGCCTGCGATGGAAGGATGTACCCCACCCAGTACCTGGGCGATGGAGATTCCATAGGGGTCATGGAGTTCATGGAGAGCGCCATCAGATATCAGACCCGTCTGCTCGGCGTGGATCACCTGGACACGCTGGCAATGGATCTTCACCCCGGATACTCCAGCCGGAGACTGGCTAGAAAGCTCGTGGATGAGTTCGGCGCCGAGTTGATTGAAGTTCAGCATCACTGGGCCCACGCGGCCTCCCTGATGGTGGATTCCGGCGTGGACGAGATCATCGCCCTCACCCTGGATGGGACCGGATACGGCTTGGACGGGAGGGCCTGGGGAGGGGAGGTGCTGCATGCCACATTCGACGAGTTCCGAAGGGTGGGACATCTGGAGGAGATACCCCTTCTGGGCGGCGAGAAGGCAGTGCGGGACGTGAGAAGGCTGGTATTCGCGTTCAGCGAGCTGGCCGGGATGGATTGTGACCTGTTCTCCGAGAACGAGGCGGCGGTGCTGAGGAAGATGATGGGCAACAGCCCCCGAACCACAAGCTTCGGAAGGATCCTGGACACCATATCGTGTCACCTCGGTGTCTGCACTCACCGTAGTTACGACGGTGAGCCGGCAATGAAGCTCGAGAGACTGCTGGCACGGGGAAGCAAGCGTCACGAGTTCGGTGTGGATGTTGTGGGAGGTGTCGTGAGGACATCACCTGCGATGACGGCCATGTTCGGGACCGAGGGTCAACCTGAGGACCTAGCCCACAGCCTTGTGCACGATATACTATCGGGCCTTCTCCAGATCGCCTTTGAGGATGCGGATTCCTCCGATGTAAGAAGGATCGGGCTGACTGGGGGGGTGGCGTACAACGGCACAGTTAACCGCATCGTGAAAAGGCAGGTCGAAGCGAGGGGGTTGGACTTCGTGACCCACGACCGTGTACCCAATGGGGACGGGGGCATATCCACGGGTCAGGCTGCCTTGGCCCTGTCCCGGTAATGTGCAAACACCGGACATTTGACGGCGATCGCGGTCAGATGTTGGATTTCCTCTGAAATCAGGAGATGATTACGCGCATTCTCTGAATTCCTAAGCTGGTTTCAGCCTTCAACAGATAGTAGAATGACAAGTATTGAATATCGAAACGGTTAATGACGAGGTCGGTTAAGATGCACAGCCTGATCGTTCTCCTGGACGGGGCAACTGACGACGAGATACCTGAATTCGGGAACAGGACCCCTTTGCAGGTTGCCAGGAAGCCTTTCATCGATAGCATTGCGAGCGCTGGGAGGTTTGGGACGACCGAAGCCTGCGGCTACACACACCTGTTCCTTCTCGAGCTCTTCAGCAAGCGGAAGGAGGACGTTCCCAGGGGACTGATAGAGACCCTTGGCTTTGACCTCGAAGTACCCCCGGGAAGGGTGGCATACCGTCTGAGCCCGGCTATGATCAAGGACAGCTGGATGGAGTGGGGATACATAATCTCCGAGGAGGAGGTCAAGAGACTCAGGACCGCGTTCGAGAAGAACCTCCATCTGATCGATGATCTCAGGCCCGAGGTCAGATACTACGGGGAGGGAAAGGGTGTGATGACCATCGAACACGATGAGATCCTCGATCTTCCTTCCCCGCCGGTGAACGGTGAGATCAACCTGGACAACCTCGGGCCCTTGAGAGAGCTCATTGAGGCAGTCAGAGATGAGACCGATGGTTGGGTGATACTCCCGTGGCAGGGCGGAAGTGGCGATCTCGTCGATGGATACCATGACATTAGGGAGAGGCTGAGCGGCATTTCGTTCCTGTCCAGCAGCCCCTCCGCGCTGGGTGTGGGGGCCCTCCTGGGAATGGACAAGATGTGGATCGACGACCTCGAGGAGAGGGTACAGAAGGCATCCGAGATCGTCCAGGATGCGGATGTGCTCCTGCACATCGAGGAGATCGATGACGTGAGTCACAAGAAGGAGCCCCAGAAGAAGCTGGAATTCCTGGAGGAGGTGGATGACCTTCTCCAGAAATACCTGAGGGGAAAGGATGGAGTGAGATTGTCATTCATCGTGGACCACGGGGCATCCTCGCTGACCGGGGAGCATAACGAGAACCCGGTGCCATTCGCGGCGGCGAACGACCTCTCCGGAACGGCCACTGGAAGCAGCTTCGTGGAAAGTCGGAAGGGTCACGTGCCCCTCCCTGACCTCCTAGAGATCCTGATGAGCCCCGACGATCCCGCCCCGTGACCGGATATTGCCGCCTGAGGTCGGAATGCTCGGCAGACTTCTCCCAAGAGTTGTCTGAATGATTACCTGGAAGGCAATCCACCTGGTCGATTACGAGATGATCTCCTCAAATCGAACGGGCGATCAGAAAGTGCCTGGGTTCGAGTTGAAATCCCATGATCTCGGGACGTCCAGGCGGTATGGCCGCGAAAGGGGCCGTCCAAGGAGAACATCTCCTTTCTGACCGTTGAGCGGAGGTCCATGGTACCAATCGGACTCAACCCTCGGATTTCACAGTTGTCTTTGGAATTATGAGAATATCGCCGTTGTTCCTGTAGACCTCGACCACAACCCCGTAGACATCTCTTATGAGATCCGCGGTTATCACATTGTCTGGTTCCCCATAGGCCACGATCTGGCCCTTGCTCAGGATTATCACCTTATCGCAGTACTTGACCAGGAGGTTGATGTCGTGCGAAGCCACGATGATCGACATATCGTTGCCAACAAGGCCCTTCAGATATTCCATGGACTCCAGCTTATGCTTCAGATCGAGATGGGCGCTGGGCTCGTCCACGAGCATGACCTTTGAGGTCTGCACAACCGCTTTCGCGAGGAGCGTCCTCTGCTTCTCACCGCTGCTGATCTCGCAGATCTTCCTGTCCTTGAGATCGTAGACGTTGAAGTCCTTGAGGGCCTGGATGACGATATCCTCGTCCTCCTTCTTCTCCCACCAGAGGCTCAGGACGTAGGGATATCGGCCCATGAGCACGAGGTCAAGTACCGTGAGATTGAACTCGTCAGGGAATTCCGTGGGTACGTTGCTGCAGATCTGGGCCATCTCCGAGAACTTGGTCTTATTGACGTCCCTTCCATCGACCAAGATGCGCCCCACATCAGGCTTGAGAATGCCATTGATGAGGCGGAGGAGGGTGCTCTTGCCCGAGCCGTTCGGACCTATCAATCCGATGAATTGTCCTCTCCTGCCCTCGATATCGAGTCCCTTGAGTATCTCGCGGTCCCCGTACGAGAACCTGATACCTTCCATCTTCACTATCACATGGCCATTATCCGACATACTGCTTCCCCCTTCGAATCATTAGGTAGGCAAAGAACGGAACGCCGATTAGGGCGATAATCGCGCCGACGGGCAGCTCCATCGGTCTCGCCGCGGTCCTTGCCACGATGTCCCCAAGCAGGAGAATGTTGGCCCCCATCAACATGGAAACCGGCAGCAGGATCCTGTGATCTCCCCCCACCAGGATCCTGGAGATATGGGGAACGATGAGTCCAAGGAATGAGATTATTCCGGTGAACGCTACTGAAAGAGCGGTCAAGATCGATGTCAGTACTATGATCAACCTCTTGAACCCCTTCACATTCAGTCCGAGCTGTCTCGCCTGCTCGTCCCCAATCAGGATGAGGTTCAGTTCCCTGGCGTACAGGCAGATCGCGATCGCCAGCATGAGGATCGGGATCAGCATGACCCAGACGTTGGTCCAGGACACCCCTGTGAAGCTCCCGAACAGCCAGAAGAGAATCCCGTGCACCTGATCCCCGGCGAACACGAGGATTATCGTCGTGAACGCTGAGAACCCCAGTCCCACGATCACGCCCGCCAGCACGAATGAGATTGGTCTTCCGCCCGATGCCTCGGCCAGCAGTATCGTGCAGGAGAAAGCGGCTATCGCCCCGATGAAGGCCGCTATGGGCACCGTGAACGTGAGGGAACCGAGGAACGTGATACCGCTCGCCATCACGATTGCGGCCATCAGCCCCGCTCCTGAGGATATGCCGGTGATGTATGGGTCCACCAGGGGATTCCTTATGATTGCCTGGAGGACCACCCCCGACACCGAGAGACCGATCCCTACCGCGATCACGCCGATCGCCCTCGGGAGACGCGCGTGATACACTATGGCCTCTATGGGAGTGAGGTCCTGTCCCCCCTTCTGTATGGCGCTTATCAGGGCCTCTATGACATCGAAGAACCCGAAGTCCACGGCGCCCACCGCGAGATAGCTGAAGAAAAGAATGAAGAGAACGCCAATTCCGATGAGAGAGACGAGTACAAGTCTCAACCGCCTTTCCTCGATTATGGAATCGGCCATTCACACACCATTTCAGATCATACATACGCTGTTTTACCCTGGATGATGGTCACGGCATCGGTTTCAGATATCCCGGAGACAAGGTAATCATGGTAGTCGCTGCCGATGACGTGGGGCACAGTAACGCCAAAGACGTCAGGATACAGTATCCCGGCCATGATCTCGAGGGCATCGATGATCCTCACGCTCTGCCTGCTGAAGATGTCCTCGCCCTTGTCCAAGAGGATATACACCCTCTCGTTCTGGACGGCAGGAACCTGACTCCACAGAGGGTCATCCTCGAGAATCTGGATCATCTCCTCCGGGGCGGATCCCATTCCCGTCGCGGTGATAGTCATTACCTCGGGTCCCTGAGCGATGATCTCCTCGATGCTGACCGTGGGCCATCCCGTGAGGCTGGCAAATATGTTCTCGCCGCCGGCCAAGGCTATGACCTGGCTGGTGAAGGTCTCACCCCCACAGGTGAACACGGGATCAAGCCAAACAGCGTGAAGCACCTTCGTAGGGCCCAATCCGGCAACCTTGCCTCGCACGTACTCCACCCTGTCCTCCATGGACTGGATAAGGCTCGCTGCTTCATTCTGACAGTCGCAGATCTCGCCGAGCATCTCGATGTTCTGGTAAATCTCAGTGAGGTTCTCCCCCCTCCAGGTCACGAAAGACCTGATACCCATGTTTCCCAGCTGCTCGGCTATCTTGGCATGGGAAGGGGTCCCTCCGCTGAGAACGACCAGATCGGGATCTAGGTTGATTATCGTTTCCAGGCTTGGATTCCAGTATTCCCCGACAGAGGCGAGGGTACCATTCTCCTTCTCGAGTACCACCTGAGTAGGCCAGTTGCAGTAATCGGTTACACCTATGACCCTATCACCAAGACCCATGGCATACACCATCTCGGTCGTTGCGGGTGCGGTTGACACTATTGTCTCGGGCACTTCCCCGAAGACGATCTGCCTGCCGAGCGCGTCCGTAACGGGAAGGGGATAGTCCGTATCGTGCTTCTCCCCTGAATTAATGGCCACAAAGCTGACCGAGATTATGGCGACGCCAAGCAGAACAACGAGAGCAACTGATCTGTTACCCGATTTCATTTCGATTTCTCCCTGTCACTATATTCCAGATGTCAGAGATCCCATCTCAACCTGGATGGATATTGGATGCTGCACCCATCGCATCAACGAATGAGTTGGATGTAATATCCAACTAGAGTCTAAGCGCCTCAATGTATTAATCTTTTTTGAATGGTTGCATTCTCATTCAGGGCAATACTGGAAGCCGATGGGATCCACCATAAATGTGTTCTAGGATGAAACCCATGTGACCCTGGATGTGCATACTTCCAGATCATGAGATACTATCATTACGGGAATCGGGGATCCTTCGCATTGACGATTTCTTCGATGGATCGCTGACATCCAACGGATACGATCTCAGGATCTCAGAGGTATCGATCCCTACTGAAGGTGGGTTTGTCAAGGAGGGCATGGCCAGCATCCTGCCCATGACTAGATTCTTCGTTTCCACGATCGAATACGTGGGACTGCCAGAGGATATCTGTGCACAGCTCTGGCTCAGGACCTCATGGATACGCAGAGGCATAATTGCGGGCCTGGGAAAGGTGGATGCGGGATTTGAGGGAACATTGACATTCTCGGGGTTCAACCTATCGGAATCTGTCGTGGACATCCCCATAGGAGAGCGATTCGTCCAGATGGTGTTTGAGAGACTGTGCTCCAGGCCGGAGTTCCCGTACGAGAAGAGAAGCGGCAACTACCAGGGGCAGAGGGGAATTACCCTCAAACCGTTGAAGAGGACCGATGAGTGAGCACCAGGTCGGTGGAGTATACGCTCGTGGTGGGAGAGTACGTCTTCAGCTCCTCGAGCCTGACAATCTCCAGATCGATTCCCACTTCTCTCAGTTCGGAGATAAGACCCTCAACGAACCCATCGACCCCGGATCTCTCGCAGATGAAGTAGAGATGAACCGTTCCCCCATGCTTCAGGCTCATGACGGCATCCTCAAGGAATCCATGGGCGGAATGGGGAAGATTCATGATGATCCTGTCCGCCTGGGGCAGGCTTGGGATGATCTTCCTCGCATCGCCGAGCAGTGGTATGATCCCGTCCACCCTGTTCAAGGCGATGTTATCCCTTATCAGCTCCACGGCAGCCGGGTTCAGGTCGATGGCGTGCACCCTCCCCGGCAAGGCGTATTTCGCTATCATTATGGAGAACGGCCCCGCCCCCGCGAACATGTCGATGACCTCCTCCCCCTCCCTCACCAGGGATGAGACTCTCCTTCGCTCGTTGGCGAGTCTGGGGTTGAAATAGACCTTCGAAACATCCACCCTGAACCTGAGCCCGAACTCGGTGTGGATCGTAACTGGGGACGGATTACCGCTCACCACCTCCACGTCCCTCACCCGGAACTCCCCCTGCACCCCCCTGTCCAGGGCCACGGTGCGGAGCCTTGGAAGCACCCTCCTCAGTGAATCCCCTATCTTGCCGGCGTAGGGCACAAGCTCATCCTTCAGCCTGAGAATGGCGATGTCACCCACCACATCAAAGGAGGTGGGCAGGAGGTCTTTCAGGACCTCTGGTACATCGGTAAGGAGGCGGTAGTCGGTCTCCTTGATCTCCCGCTCCTCGAAGTCCTCAAGCTTGGTATCCATACTCTCCAGGAAATCAGGATCGATCACCGGCAGGAGAAGATCATCCCCTTCGGGCCTTATCACAAGCGAGATATCCAGGAGGCCCATCTCTAAAAGCTTTTTACGAGCGGACTCCCCTTCAGCCTTTGGAACCCTTACGCACCAGGAACGCACGGTGGTACCATGGGCGAATTGATATTTGTCGGTTTAGGACTTGGAGGGTCGCGGGACATGAGTAGGAGAGCATTCGACTGCCTCAGGGATGCGGATGAGGTGTTCGCGGAGTTCTACACCTCGGCCCTGATCGACTGCTCACCCCAGGAACTGGAGGCGGAGCTGGGCCGTCCAGTCACTGTGCTGGACCGCGTCGGCGTCGAGGAAGGAAACAGCATTATCGATGCGGCAGGGAAGGGAACGGTCGCCTTCATGACAGCGGGTGACACCATGGCCGCCACCACCCACGTGGATCTCCGCATCCGGGCCAAGGAGAGAGGAATACACACCAGGCTGATCCACGGGGTTTCGATATTCAACGCCTCGGCGTCCGCTCTTGGCCTCCAACCCTACAAGTTCGGGAGAACGGTCACACTGCCGTTCCCGGAGCCCAATTATTTTCCCACCAGCCCATACGTCAACATCAAGGAGAACTTCGACAGGGGTCTGCACACCCTTATCCTGCTTGACATGAGGGAGGATGAAGGGCGGTACATGAACTCGCGCCAGGCAGTGGAATGGCTGCTGGAGGCAGAGGGGAGGGTTGGCGACGGCCTGATAGATGATTCAACGCTGATCTGTTCCGCGGCCAGGGTTGGTTCGGAGACAGAGGCAGTGGTAGCGGGCTACCCCTCACGAATGGCGGAAATGGACATGGGACCCCCGCTTCACTGCCTCGTCATGCCAGGAAGACTTCACTTCATGGAGGCCCGGTTCCTAGTGGAATTCGCGATGGCGCCCAGGGAGATCATGAAGGGGCTATGACCCGATCACTCTGACCCAAACTCAGGAGTGTCCCAGTATCAGCATGATCCTGTACTTATTCCCGAGGGAATCATCAGTGGTGACAGCATAATTCATGCGTGAGTGGGGAATGCGCTTGACCAGCTCATCGAGCACGTTGCAAACGGCATCCTCCTGTACCTTACCGGAGGAGATGGTGAGAAGCGCGGACACGACCCGGCTCATGTTGAAGTCGAACCACGGTGACGACAGGGCCTCCTCCAGGGCCCTGAGCTCTCCCAGTTCTCCTGAGCCTGTACCCACCCCCAACCGACAGCATCCTGAGTCGATGAAATCCCTGCGGACCGGTTCGAGGTCTCCCACTGTGAGCGCCTTCTCCAGTTCAGTCAGTGGAACGACCATGATCCTGTTCATCACGTTGAAAGCCTTTCCCAGCGGAAGGTTGGGTACCAACTTGAGAAGATGGTCGTTTGGATAGGTGATGGTTATATCAGATACACTGCAGACATTAGTGAGGGAGCGTTCGGCAAGATGCTGCCGGTCCCTCCCTTCCACGGAGAATGGAAGGGCGACATTGGAGACGCATAGGGCGGCCTTCCTTTTACATATCTCCGCCACGACGGGTGCGATGTAGCTGCCGGTATCACCTCCGAGACCGGTGAAAAGGAAAATGAGGTCCGGTTCGCCTAGGGCCCTCTCCACCCGGTCCTTGAGGTCATACTTGATGGAGTGGATGGTGCGGAAGGATGTCTCCCGCATGAACTCTATGTGCTCCTGTTTCACCAAAACCCTCGATTCAGGTTTCACAGATCGGGGATTCTCGAGTGGGGTGCAGACGGCAATGTTATTGAAGGGAGAATCGGAAATGACATTGCATCCGGCCCCGCCCACACCTATGACAGTGACCTTGGGCTTCCTGAGGAGCTTCTCACTGCCTAGAATGCGGGTATCCAATCGATTCATCTCGAGCTCCTCAGGACCCTTGCGGTGAACCTTCTCCAAGTATGGCTGGGATAAGGCTCTCCGGGACACTTGAGGCCTATCCATATTGGGATAGATAAGGATTGGGACGCCAGAATGGAGGAATGGATCCGTAACCTTCCATGAATGGAGAGAGCAGGATACTATTAAGTACAGGAACGTAACAATTAGAATCTCGATGGAAATGACAGTGAAATCCACGAAGAGACCAAAGGGATGCTACTTCGACATCTACGGTTGGGACGAAGAGAAGCTGAAGACCTTAACCTGTGAGAACTGTCCCCTGCCCGCCATGATATGCGGTTATAAAGGATTGGCCGTAATAGCTAAAGTGGGCAAGGAGATCAGCAAGAGCAAGATCGTGATCACCTCCAATCCTTGAATATTACGAGCTTTT
>CAZQLP010000044.1:0-1848 GCA_964594225.1 uncultured Methanomassiliicoccales archaeon | reverse complement strand
GGGCAGTTTCAGTGGACACCGGGAAATAACAATAAGCATCATTCTTGTTGATATTCCTGCTTCAGAGGGGGGCATACCGGGTGCACATGGGCAGGATAGTGGGGAATAGGGTCCTCGAGACGATCTTCAGGGCAGGGTGTGAAGAACACCTCCAGGTTGGTGAGATGCTGATTGTTGATTATGAGGGTACCGATACCAGGTATCTCATTAGGATGATGGACATTGAGTACGGAGCGGATGCTGAGAAGGAGGACTGGATGAAAAAGTAGGCTGGGGAGCATATTCCAGTTCGGACTGGTGACCACCGATCCAAAGCTATCGGTAACCAGGCACATCATGGACTGTCTCCACGCGAGGAAAGTGGTGCTGGTGGACACCTCGCACATGTTCGAGGCAGAGAAGTTCCTCATCTCCACAGTGCTCTCCAGGGCGGTATTCGAAAGGAACAAATCCCTCTACTCAGACAAGGGTGAGTTCGAGCGAAAACCTCCCGTACTCATAGTAATGGAGGAGGCCTAGAAGGTTCTCTCGGAGGCGGGGAATCCGTATCCGCCCAGATCGCGGGAGGGCAGGAAGTTCAAGGTAGGGTTGTGCGCGGTATCGCAGCAACCCAAGCTGATAGAGGAAGAGATCCTTTCCCAGTTCAACACGCTCTTCATCCTGGGCCTTGCGGAGAAGGGATCGTAGCATCCTCAGGGACTCGGCCAAGCAGGATGTGTCCCGTCTTAACAACGAGATACAGATGTTGATGCCTGGTGAGGCCTTGATAGCCTCCCCATTCACTCCCTTTGCGGTTCCGGTGAAGGTGTACTTATGCGAGGAGCAGCTGAAGAGGGAACTCGAATCCAGTCATTCGGAGGAGAAGGTTCAGAAGGAACGCTCCAAAAACCTCAAGTTCTTCTGATGACAAGGAAAGAAAAGAAGGGTAAATGGGGAGCGATGCTCCCTTTGGGTTTTCACCTAATCGCGAAGATCTACGATGGCATCGGTGTGTCCTCGATGATCACGGTCCACCCGTCGGAGTCACTCAGCTCGACGCCCTGGTATTGCCCAATGGCGGTCGCCGTGTTTGTGAACTCATCGGAGCAGTCCTCTGGGATCATGAAGTCAACGGATACATTCACACTCTGCCCGGGAGCGAGATCACCTATCATGATCGGTCCGATGGAAATATCGGAATCGTACACGTAGACGCTCTCCAGCCACACATCACCGGTGTTGATCACCTGGATGTTAAACTGTACCCACTCCCCCGCGGTGGCGCTCTCTGGACCGGTCTTGATCACGGTGAGCTCCGCCTCCACGATGACAATCTCGTGACAGTCCATGTCCTCGGTGAAGCACTCCCTTGGCTCGAAGAAGCCGAAGTACCATGCCTCCACCTGAGCCCAATTGGTTATGACACTGCAGTTCCAGTCATCGGGTATGGTGAAGGACAGCCTGTACGTCATCGACTCGTCGACGTCAAGGAACGGTATGGTATCGTCGAGACCGATCATGGGATCGGTCACCCTGACATTCCAGAGGGGAACGTTCCCGTCGTTGATAATGGTGACCTCGTACAGGACCGTCTGACCACGGATGGCAACTTCTGGCCCTGTCTTGATCATGTCGATGTCCGGCTTGGCCACGAAGACCGTGTGGAACGCTTCATCGGTTACGTTGTGCTCGGAGTCGACCCATGCCGAGGCGTAGACGGTGTTGGTGATCCAGTTGGAATAGCACCATCCGTACGGAACATAAATGCTCGTCTCGAACGAGCGGCACTCGCCAATGTCCAGGTATGGAATCATGGTGTTGAAGCCGGTCAGGGGATCCCAGACCTTCACGCAGCTCAAGGGCTCGTTA
>CAZQLP010000043.1:1903-12993 GCA_964594225.1 uncultured Methanomassiliicoccales archaeon | reverse complement strand
TTCGTCCGCGCCTACATGGACCGGCATGACATCTAGGTGCTCGGCGCTGCGGGGTAGCGCGTGATCGCCGCGCCCGGTCTGCTGGTCGAGGCGTTGGGCCGCTCCGAGCGCGAGCCCTTCGCCGAGGAGTCCATCGACCTGGTCATCCCCATCCGCGGCGTGGGGGAAAACGCTACCCTCGACTACCAGCAGGTGCAGGCGGCCTATACCACGGGAAGCACCGCCATTACCTACGACATCTCCCAGATGGTGCAGGAGGATTTCAGCCAGATGCAGATCGTGGTGGTCGTGGGCATTTACCTGGTGCTGCTGGTGGTGCTGGGATCGGTGCTCATTCCCCTGAGACTGATCATTACCATCCTGCTCAGCATCTCATGGACGATCGCCCTCACCATGCTGGTCTTCATATACGTCGTAGGGTCGCCCATCCTCTGGATGATGCCCATGGTCCTCTTCGTGGTATGCCTGGGTCTGGGAATGGACTACGACATCCTCCTCACCACCAGGATCAGGGAGGAAGTGGCGAAGGGAAAGAGCGACAAGGAGGCTATCGTGGAGGCCGTCGAGCGCACTGGGAAGGTCATCACCATATGCGGCCTCATCATGGCCGGGACATTCGCGACCATGATGCTCTCCTCGACCGCCCTCCTGCAGCAGTTCGGCTTCGCCCTGGCATTCGCCATCCTCCTTGACGCCATCATCGTCCGGATATACCTTGTACCGGCGATCATGGTGCTGCTTGAGGGGTATAACTGGTGGGCGCCTGGCCGGCTGCAGCGGGTGCGCAGGGAGGAGAAGCTTCCGAGGAGGAAGAGGGACTGACCCTCACTCCATCCCGTCCCACCGCCTGAAAAACTGGTGATCCTGTCCGATCTGGTCAAGTATCTTGCCCACCACGAAGTCGACCATCTCTTCGATGGTCCTGGGTCGATGGTAGAACCCCGGGGAGGCGGGAAGGATCGTGGCCCCGGCCCTGGCGAGCTTGAGCTGATTCTCAAGGATGATGGCGTTCAGGGGCGTCTCTCTGGAAACCAGGATGAGATTCCTCCCTTCCTTCAGGCAGACCATGGCCGCCCTGGTAATGAGGTTGTCAGCAATCCCACAGGCCATCTTGCTGAGGGTGGAGATCGAGCAGGGAGCCACCACCATCCCGTCGAACTGGTAGCTGCCGGAGGCGATGGGGGCGAACAGGTCCCACTCCTCGAAAACGTGATCGGCCATAGCAGACACTTCCCCGTATGTCAGTCCTGCCTCCATCTCCATCATGCCCTTTGCGGTCTCCGATGCCACGAGAATGGACTCTCCCTCGAAGACCTCGAGCAGCCTCACACCGTACCGGATCCCAGAAGAGCCGGTGATAGCTAGGACATACCTCACGGACAGCATGATTGCTGGAAAGGTATTTCAATGCTTCCGGACATGGCCATGATGCCTCGCTGCACACAACCCTTTTATATAGGGAGTTTGTTAATGCGGACAGCCTGTAACCTATTCAGTAGTAATGATAATTGAGGTTTGAGGTAGATTAGATGGTCACCGTCTATGATGTAGCCCCTGGCAAATTGATAGAGACAGTTGCCACCAAGCTGAAGGAGTTCGATTCGATAGAGGCCCCTGAGTGGGCATTCTTCACCAAGTCTGGCAGACATAAGGAGCGGGCCCCTTCACAAGAGGACTGGTGGTACACCCGTGCCGCCTCCATTCTCCGAAAGGTCTACGTGAAGGGGCCCATAGGCGCTTCCAGGCTGGCTGGAGAATACGGAGGCTTCGCCGACCGGGGATCGAAACCCAACAAGGCGGTCAAGGGCAGCGGTTCCATCGCCCGAAAATGCGTGATGCAGCTGGAGGCCTCCGGTTTGATCATCAGGGACGGGAACAAGGGCAGGGTGATCACCCCCAAGGGTCAATCCCTGCTCGATAATGCGGCCAAGGAGACCATGGACAGGACGAGCAGCTGAGGGGAATAGCATGGAGGATCCCGAGCTCGAGGAACTTCGCAGGAGAAGACTGGCGGATATACAGCGTCAGCAGCAGGGCCAAAGAGGCCAGCAGGCCGCCGCGGATGAACAGGCCAGGCAAATTGAGGAGCAGAGGCAGGTCATCCTCAGGAGAGTTCTGACCCCTCAGGCCAGGGAGCGCCTCGGAACAGTCAAGATCGCCCACGCCGATGTGGCGAGGCTGGTGGAGGATCAGCTTATAGGGCTTGCATCATCGGGAAGGTTGGATAGGGAGATCGATGATGAAACGCTCAGGGCGATCCTCCGCAAGCTCGCACCCCGAAAACGTGAAATAAGTATTGAGAGGATATGAATCATGACCAGGAACAAACCCCACGCGATGAAGATGAGGCTTCTCAAGGCGGGCAAGCAGAACAGACGCGTACCCGCGTGGGTGATGATGAAGACCAACAGACGGTTCCTCAACCATCCTCAGAGGAGGAACTGGAGAATGAACACGCTCAAGAGATGATCCAGATCGGTGAGTGACATGGAAGAGGAAGAGAGAATTCTGAACATACCGCTCCGGGCGACCAAGCGCGCCCCCCGCACCAAGCGGGCCAAGCGGGCCATCAGCGAGATCAGGGAGCATGTCACTAAACACCTCAAGGCGGATGAGAAGGATGTCTGGATAGACGGTGCCCTGAATGAGAGGATCTGGAGCAGAGGAATACAGAATCCGCCGTCCAAGATCAGAGTCAAGGCCATCAAGTTCGAGGATGGCCTGGTAGAGGTCTCCCTCGCCGATGAATGAGATCGGTGCCGGCACATGATGAGGCTCTCTAGCTACGATGGCAACCCCTACATTGGTGTGTACACCGTTGCCAACGAGACCTTCGCGCTGGTCCCACTGGGCTCCGCGGAATCACTTCTAAGGGAATTGACGGAATGCCTGGAGGTGGAGGTGATCAGGTCCTCCATCGCGGGCGCCAACGTACTGGGATCGCTCATGGCGGTCAACTCCCACGGTGCCATGGTATCAGGCATGGCGAGGGAAGAGGAGCTGGAGGTGATTGATCGTCAGGTCCAGGTGGCAAGGCTTGATGACAAGCTGAACGCCGCCGGCAATAACATTCTCGTCAACGACAACGCGGCATTGGTCAACCCCGGGCTCAGCGGGAGGGCGGTAAGGGGCATCGAGGATACCCTGCATGTGGAGGTCGTCAGGGGAACAATCGCCGGTGTGAACACCGTGGGATCGGCTTGCGTGGCCACCAATAGGGGGGTGCTGTGCCACCCCAAGACCAGTGAGGACGAGCTCGAGATGCTTGCCTCGCTCTTCGGGGTACCCGCGGCAATAGGGACCCTTAACTATGGCGTGGCACGGGTCGGGGCGTGCATGATCGCCAATTCCAAGGGAGCCGCGATCGGCTCCAAGAGCACACCCATCGAGCTCGGAAGGGTCGAGGATGCCCTTGACCTCATCTGAGCGCAACCATCTCCTTTTCTCCAACCCTCACTCGGGACAGAATACCCAGTACTCGGTGGTCTGGGGGAGGTCCTCTGGGTATATCTCCAGTTCGTTGCCAACCCTGAACACCAGATCATCGCTCAAGTCCCTCAGGAACGGCTCCAGCGTCTGAATCGATAGTGAGAGCCCTCCAATCCGGAAGTGCATTGGGATGACCACCTTGGGTCTCAGCTGCTCAACTATGATATGGGCCATCTCCCCGTCGATGGTGAAGACTCCTCCCACCGGCAGGAAGAGAACGTCCACTCTACCGATGGCGGCCAACTGCTCCTGAGAGAGGATGTGACCCAGATCCCCGCAGTGGCAGAAGGTGATGCCGTCCATCTCGAATCGGTAGATGTTGATCATCCCTCTCTTAGCTCCCTTGACATCATCATGATAAGCCTCGATGCCCCTGATCCTGATGCCATCGATTTCCCGCTCCTCAGTGTCTCTCACCGTGACAAAGTCTCCCTTCACTATCCTGACACAGTTGTGATCGAAATGATCATGACTTACGAGCACGACATCGGCCCTGACCACGGGGGTCTTGATCCCTATGGATTTCCCATCATGCGGGTCAATCACCACCGTGGAAGAGCCGTTAATCTCGAAACAGGCATGTCCATGCCACACTATCCTCACCCAATCACCCCCAGTTATCAACCTGATCCTCAGATGATACTCAATTCTATGCGATGCAATATTGCAAGGCAAACGCAACAAGGTGATTCAGATCCCCGTGTTACGCATCCTGGCCTCCGATACGGGAAGGAGAACGTCGTAGAAGCGTCTGAACCCGACCAGCAACAGTATCGACCCTATGACCGAGAGACCCCAACCCAGGGCCGCATCAATGGACAAGAGAACATACCCGCCAATCGCCACCAGATAAAGGAATGCTCCCACCCCCATCAAGGCCATGTACAGAACGCTTGGACCCGGAGCGGTTACCGCCTCAGAAATCGCGACACCTGCCTCGGGCTCAACCGAGGTCTCATCGGGATACTCCTCGACGACGGCGGGTGGAATCCCTTCGGGCATTTCCTCTGAGAGCTCCACTTGAAGCTCCTCGGGCTCCGCCTCCTCGCCCGGAATCCCCTCCACCACCGGCGGTTCTTCCACCACCTCCTGGGCATGGACCGGTTCAACGGTCTCATATTCTCCCACATCGACCTCAGGGATAAGTTCTGCCTCGACCGCTACCTCCGTCGCTGCCCGCGCTTCTGCCTCGGGAACATCCCCTTCCGCTCTGAGCTCCCCTACTGTGATGGACTCTTCGACAGCTTCGGGCTCCAACTCGGCATCAGATGCCACCTCTTCCTCGGCAACGGCGGCTGGCAGCGCACCCTCACCTAATGGCTCGTCCCCTACCTGCTCCAATCGCAGGTCCGAAGGTATCTCCTCCAGGGGTTCCAGGGTGGGCACGGCGGTCTCGAAGGTCTCCTCCTCTGCCTCCTCCACTACGGAAGATGTGTCCTCATCTACCCCATCATCGATCATGGAGTCCACGAAGGTCGTGACATCGCCGGCCTCATCATCGACAGGAGGCTCATGCTCCCGAGTCACAGATGTGGCCCCGGTCTCCAACGCGACCGCGGGGGTCGGGACCCCCTCCCTATCGGCCTTGACAAGAGTGGACTCTATCTTCCGGGAGAGATCCTCATCCACCTGTCGAACCTCGTCACCCTCGCTCAGCTTCTCAAGGACGTCCACATAGTCTGACCATTCCTCAGATGAGTCTTGGAACTCGTAGTCACAGAAATCGCACCTGGCTGCGGACACCCTGTTCCTGAGGCCACAGCGGGGACATTCCTTGAAACCAGACTTTCCTTCCATTGGCGTCAATTGAACATCTCAATCAACAGATTTAACCCTTGCTCCACTCCTCGATAAGTTGATAATCTCGAATCTCCGGATCTTCCTCCTCAACGAAAGAACGGGGCCATCGGGAAGAATCCATTTCTATCATCATCCTAGGAATTTGATAAAAAGGTTCAAATAGATAGAATCGGGATTGGAAAGATGGATGACGGTCCTGGTCCTCTCGGTTGACAGGGACAACGACTTCGGCGTGAAGGCGGGGCTCTCCGGACCCTTCATAGGCAGGGAGGAGAACCTCAATGCAGCCATAGCCCTAGGCCTGAAGGACGCCGAGGACTCCGACACCAACACCCTTCTCGCGGCCATCAGCATGTACGACGAGATGGTCAAGAAGGGAATGGATGTGGAGATCGCCAACATCTGCGGGGACGTCGCGGTTGGGTACGAGTCGGACCTCACCCTTATCACCCAGCTTGAGAACGTGCTGGAAGTGGTCAAGCCGGAAAGGGTGATCCTGGTGAGCGATGGCGCGGAGGACGAGTACGTCTACCCCATAATCTCCTCCAGGATCAAGGTCGATTCGGTGAGGAAGGTGTTTGTCAAGCAGGCCCCCAGCGTGGAAGGCACATACTACATCATCCTGAAGGCACTGACCGATGACAAGATGAGGAAGAGGATATTCATTCCGATCGGACTGATCCTCGCGCTCTTAGGTTTCTTCTCGCTGGTCCCCAAGCTCATCCAGTTCCATATCGACGGTGACCTGGGAATGATCTCTGGGATGGCGGGAGGGGCCATAGCACTGGTCCTCGGTCTATACTTCATATCCTTTTCCTATCGTCTGGGAGATCGAACCCGGGAGTGGTCCATCAGGGCCAAGGGGGCCATCAGCTCGGGAAGCCAGATGATACCGTTCGCGGTGCTCTCGGGGGTGCTGATCATCGCCGGGCTGATCTGGGGGATTGATGTTGCGACCTCCGATCCAGATTCCGACATCGTTGTTCAGCTAGTCATCTTCCTATCGGTGAATATCTGGATGTGGGCCTTTGCCAGCTTCTGCTACGAAACCGGCAGATTCCTCAACCACTACATTTCAAAGGGGACCCTCTACTGGACCTACCTGGTGGTTTCCGTGACGGTGTTCGCAATCGCGTTCATCATGCAGGGAGCCCTGGACGCCACCGAGTTCTTCCTCGGTTACAGGAATCACAATGAGAGCATCATCATCCTGGAGATAGTCACTGGATTCCTGCTGGGGGCATTCAGTGGACTGCTCAACACTTCGCTTCGATCGATTGCGAGATCCGCCCCGGAGGAGGAGAAGGATATCTCCGAGACAGCCGAATCGGTTGATTAGGTGTTCCCATGGAGTACGAGCGTTGGGAGCCCGTCTACCTAGAGATCCTAAAGGACATGGGATACGATCTGGAGAGGGACGTTGAATCCGCTAGATTGCTGGATTCCATATGCCCGAGGGGCAGGATCTGTGACGATGATTGCGTATCGAAGTTGATCATGGAGGAGGTGACCGTCGTTGGTCACGGTCCGGACCTGGAAGATGCTCTTGAGAGGTTTGAACCCCATGGTGGCATCATTGCTGCCGATGGAGCCTCCTCTCATCTCCTTGACATGGACATCGTGCCCGCATTGATTGTCACTGATCTAGATGGTGATGTGCCGGCGGAGCTGGAGTGCAATGCAATGGGCTCGGTGGTCGCGATACATGCCCACGGGGACAACATGGAAGCGATAAGGAAGCATGCATCGAGCTTCGAGGGCATGGTCATTCCCACGGTGCAATGCAGGCCGTTCGGGTGCCTGAGGAACTACGGTGGGTTCACGGATGGGGACAGGGGCGTCCTTCTCGCGGCGCACTTCGGGGCCAGGCGCGTTCGCCTGGTGGGCTTCGATTTCGACAGTCCACGGAGGAAGGGTGGTGGGGATTCCAGAATCAAGCTACGGAAGCTCGCCTGGGCAAGAAGGATCATATTCGACATCTGCTGTGACATCGAAATCATCATGGACTAGCAGGATTTCCTGGTAATTTATTATTAGAATTCCAATTTAATTGTTGCATTAATGGGCGTGATGGCATACAGAATCCAATGAGAATTCATCCTATTGGACATCTTGTCCGAAAATACTTATGAAATGAGATGGAATTTCCAGAGAATATTGGTTGTGCTGTCCAGTATCCAGACAATTCCACAATCTTTTTATAGCAACGAACTATTACAAAACCTGTTTTATCCTATTTACATATGGATAAAGGAGGAAAGCTAATGGAAGGTGAAGGCGAAATACCCCTTCCAGAGGAGGGCGGCGGTGGCGGCTCGATGACCAAGGTCATCGCTGCCATTGTTGTTATCATCATTGTGGTAGCAGCGATCGCTGGAGCTCTTCTTCTGATGGGAGGGGAGACTGAGAATACAGGACCCACCGTCAGCGCTACGGTGAGTTCACCCACGATAATACTTGGCGAAAATGTCACTTTTGACGGTTCAGGAAGTTCAGACCCAGATGGCGACATTGTCAACTGGACATGGAACTTCGGGGATGGTAGCATGGGTTATGAGGCTATCATCGAGCACATCTATGCCTATCCCGGTAGTTTCAAGATCATTCTGACCGTCATGGATGACAAGGACGCAACGGCCACCAACTGGGCAACGTCCCTAGCGGTTTCCGTGAACGATGTTACACCCGAGACGATAACCAACGACACTACACCTGTTGCCATAGTGGCGGTTTCCGCACAGGTTGTTGACAACAACACTGAGGTCAACTTCAACGGCAACTCATCCGGTGCATGGCAGGCTGGCGAGACCGAGCCTCTGCCCGAGTTCATCGAGGAAATGTACTGGTACTGGGGCGACGGCAACGCCCACATGGGCAACTATTCCGCGGCTAGTGCGGCCAACTACACCTACACCGGCAACGGTGCAGTGTATGCTGCATACCTAAGGGTGACCAGCACCCACGATGCCGTGCAGAGGTACTACGTGACCATCCTGGTCCTTCCGTCTGGAACGAGCGGCGGTGGCGGTGTGAAGAACCCTGACACGTTCATCGAGGCGACCATCGGAGAACCGAGGACCCTGGATCCCGCTGTCGCATATGATACGGCAAGCGGCGAGGTTCTCGAGAACGTCTACGAGCACCTGATCTGGTACGACCGTGCCAGCACCGTTACCCTGATCCCACAGCTCGCTACCGCAGTTCCCACTGTGGCAAACGGCGGCATCTCCGCTGACGGTCTGAACTACACGTTCACCCTTCGGGAGGGTGTCAAGTTCCATTACAATGATAGCGCGTACACCATGGACGGATACGACGTTGAGTTCTCGCTTGAAAGGGTGCTCACAATGAACGACCCCGAGGGTCCCGTTTGGATGCTCGCTCAGGTAACCTACCCCGGCTGGCCAGGTCCCGGCGTGGAGCTGGATCCCGCCTTAGTGAACGCCACTGTGGATGTCAACGCGACCAACCCATTCGAGGTCACGGTACACCTGATCAACCCGTACCCAGGATTCCTGAAGGTACTCTCATACACCATCGGTTCCGTGATATGCCAGGAGGCTGTTGAGGACCACGGTGGAGTCGTTCCCGTCACCCAGAACACCTGGATGAAGAGGAACGAGGCCGGTACCGGTCCCTACCAACTCAAGGCCTGGGCAGCCAACCAGTACGTTCTCATGGAGAGGTTCGACGACTACTGGAAGCAGGTCGCTTCCATCAAGTACGTCATGATCAAGAAGGTCCAGGACACTGGTACCAGGCTCATGATGCTACTTGCTGGCGATGCGGACACCGCCTACATACCGCGAGCCCAGAAGGCATCCGTAGAGGGTAACCCTGATCTCGAGATCACGGAAGGTATAGCCACATTCAACATGGACTTCAATGGGTTCAACCTGAACATATCTGCTGGACTCGACATAGGTAGCGTGCCTGTGGACTTCTTCGCTGACATGAACATCAGACGGGCGTTCATACACTCGTTCGACTACGAAACATTCCTGGCGGACATCTTCATGGACACTGCCATTCAGCCCAACGGACCCATACCACTCGGCATGTTTGCGTACTCTTCTGAGGTACCAAACTACACCCAGAACCTTACGCTTGCGGCGGAGTTCCTCAACAAGACCCCGTACGGTGTCAGCGGATTCGACATCGTCCTGTACTACAATGCGGGCAACGATGAGAGAGAAGCCGCCTGCATGCTGTTCAAGGAAGGTCTTGAGAGCCTACCAGTGGACGGTGTGATCAACGTCGATGTCATAACACTCGACTGGCCCACATACCTTGGAGCACTGTATGGTAAGCAATTGCCAGTGTTCTTCCTGGGTTGGGGACCGGACTATGCGGATCCGGATGACTACGTCAATCCGTTCCTGCACAGCGCCGGAGCGTTCCCGTACTTCCTGGGCCTCGACAATGCCACCCTAGATCAGATGATCGAGGATGCTGCTATCGAGCTCAATGAGACCCTGAGGGCTGAGATGTATCTCAACATCTCCTGGGCATGCTACGACAACGCATACTACCTGTGGACCGCTCAGCCGACGAACTTCCATGTTGAGCGCGCGTGGCTAACTGGGTACTACTTCAATCCGATGTACTCCCAGTTCTACTTCTACGCGTTCAGCAAGTGAGCGAATACAAACCCCTTTTCCTTTTTTCATTTTTTCCCTTTCATATCGATGAGAGACCGCTCGATTGATACCCATGAAACGGCTCAAGGCCGGACATTTGAACGATCGTAACCTGTTTGATATTTATACACTGGATTTCGGTCAAAACAACTTGAAAGAACCCTTTTATAGCATGATAGTATTCTTCCGGATTGGTGTGCCACCTTGAAGATGCGGACGTACATCGTACGGAGATTGCTGCTACTGATCCCTGTGCTTCTGGGCGTCTCCATCCTTGTCTTCACCCTCACCCGGGTAACGCTTGACCCCTCCGCCGCCTACATAACCGAGAAGATGACCATTGAGCAGGTGGAGGCGATAAAGGAGAGTTTACATCTTGATGACCCTGTTTACATTCAGTACTTCTACTGGCTCGGGGGAATGCTTAGGGGCGATTGGGGCATCAGCAAGGTGAACGCCGATGAACCCGTTACTAAAAGCATAGCAGAGTTCTTTCCAGCTACGTTCGAGTTAACCATGGTCAGCATCATATTCGCGATCATCATTGGCATAGCATTGGGGACGATCTCTGCGGTCCGGAGGGACAAACCGATAGATCACGCGACCCGCCTCTTGGCGTTGTCGGGAGTGTCGATACCCGTATTCGTTTTGGCTTTGATACTGCAATTCGTATTCTACTACCACTTAGGATGGTTCCCTTCAGGAGGTAGGATCAGCGATCAATACATCATCGAAGGATTCACCAATTATACTAATTTCTACCTCATAGACAGCCTTCTGAACGGACGTTTTGACATGTTTCTGGACGTGGCATGGCACCTGATGCTTCCCGCCATCACACTGGCATTTGGCACCATAGCCATCATCACCCGTATGATGCGTTCGAGCATGCTGGAGGTGCTTGGTCAGGACTACATCAAGACCGCCAGGTCGAAAGGGCTTCCAGAGAAGACCGTCATCAAGAAGCACGCCCGCAGGAACGCATTGATACCGACGACCACCATCATCGGGTTGGCGTTCGGGGGACTTTTAGCGGGCGCGGTGCTGACCGAATCGATATTCTACTGGCCTGGGCTGGGCAGGTGGTCCGTCGCGGCCCTTCTAGTGAACGACTGGGCATCCATCCTTGGATTCACTGTCTTGATCGCCATCGTCTTCGTC
>CAZQLP010000043.1:0-1803 GCA_964594225.1 uncultured Methanomassiliicoccales archaeon | reverse complement strand
GAACGACTGGGCATCCATCCTTGGATTCACTGTCTTGATCGCCATCGTCTTCGTCCTGGCCAACCTGATCGTAGATATCCTTTACGCTTACCTCGATCCGAGGGTTAGACTGGGGTGATTCCATTGAGTGCGAAGAAGATCGATGTGAAGGACAGTCCTGCCAACAAGGACGTCACTCCGATAAATGCCCCAGATGGCGAAGGGACCCTCAGGAAGCATCTTAACGTCTTCAAGAAGACAATGGCCCCTAGGATAAGGGAGCTCAAGTTCTCCATGTTCCTCATGAGGAAGAGCACCCTCGCCATGGTGGGGCTTATCATCGTCGTGGCCTTCCTGCTGATCGCGGTCCTGGCCCCGGTCCTTGCGCCCCCCTTCGATGCTGACGATCCGACCTACATCCCCCGGGACTGGAAGAGTCCCAAACCCCCGGGCGCAACCACGACGATCAGGAACTATCAGACCAACTACACCCTCATAATGGGCTCGGGGAAGCACGGCATCGACATCTACTACGGCGTGATATGGGGGACTCAGACCTCCATCTACATATCGATGTTGGTGGTGTTCATAGCGGCGATAATAGGCATAGTGCTGGGTGCCATAGCCGGTTATTTCGGGGGCAAGGTCGATGAGCTCCTGATGAGGGTGACGGACGTATTCCTCTCCATCCCTGGTCTGATACTGGCGATGGCCGTGGCCGCCGTGCTAAGTAGAACATTGGAGAATATCATGCTAGCACTGATAGTGGTGTGGTGGCCCCCCTATGCCAGATTGGTGCGGGGACAGGTTCTATCGGTGAGGGAGAACACCTACGTTGAGGCGGCCAAGGCGGTCGGCTCCAAGCAGAGCAGGATCCTGTTCAAACACGTGGTCCCTAACTCGCTCGCACCAATGCTGGTCGCCGCCACCATGGACATAGGTATCGTGGTGCTGGTAGCGGCCGGGCTGAGCTTCATCGGATTCGGGGTGCAATCGGGAACGGCGGAATGGGGACGACTGATATCGGACGGTCAACAGTACTTCCTGAGTACGGTCTATTACCAAGGGGTTACCTACAATCCGTGGTGGATGTGGGTGTTCCCAGGGATATTCATATTCCTCTTCGTGATGGGATTCAACCTGTTCGGGGACGGACTCAGGGACATACTCGATCCAAGGCTGAGGAGGTGATGAGATGGTCAACGATGATGTCTTGGTAGAGATCAGGGACCTTTACACGAACTTCTACACGTATCAGGGGGTGGTCAAGGCCCTTGACGGCATAAACATCAAGATAAACAAGGGGGAGACCTTCGGCCTTGTGGGAGAGACCGGCTGCGGTAAGAGTGTCACTGCCAACAGTGTGCTGAGACTGATCCCCACGCCACCTGGTAAGATAGAGAAGGGGATAATACTCTTCGCCATGCCGAAGGAGAAGAGGGAGGAGATGCTCGAGCTGGAGGAGAAGCTGAAGGGGATCAGGCATGTCCTCTCCGATGCCGATGTCAAAGCGATACAGGGCTACTTCAACCAGAACGGAAAGAGGATTTCCAAGGACAGCAAGAGGCAGATCCTGGGAGGGATGAACGTCAAGGCCAAGGAGTATGTCCAGGTGTACACCGATCTCAACGGGATCAGAAGGCCCTACGATCTCCTCAAGGTCAGCGAGAAGCAGATTCGAAAGATCAGGGGCAAGTACATCTCGATGATATTCCAGGAGCCCATGTCCTCCCTTAATCCCACATTCACGGCGGGTGACCAGATCGCCGAGAACATACTCCTCCACGAGAGGGATGAAGTGGCCGCGGCAACCGTCAAGGACAT
>CAZQLP010000042.1:0-13082 GCA_964594225.1 uncultured Methanomassiliicoccales archaeon | reverse complement strand
GCATGCCTCGGCGTCGATGCCCGGGATGTCGACCACCCTGATCACCTTTCCAGGCACCGCGCCACCCTGGTACAACCTGTACCCGTACCGCCTCTCGGCCACGTCCCGGGGAATCATCTCTACAATGACGGGGTGGTCTTCGAGAACGATGCGGTTGGCCTCGCTCTCCAGTCTGTTCCTCTGGTCACGGTCCAGATTCTCGTAGTGGGTGATGTCCAGTCTCGCCTCTGATATCGACTTGTGGGCCCCTGCCTGCCAGACATGGTTGCCGAGCATCGATCTGGCGACACCATTGATGATGTGGGCCGCGGTGTGATGCCTCATCAGCTGTCTTCTGCGATCGACGTCGACAACGCCAATGACACTCTCCCCCGGATCGGGCATCTCTCCCTCGATGTAATGGATGATCGTGTTTCCGGATTTCACCACCTTGCGTACCCTGCTGCCCGACAGGACACCCAGGTCCCATTCCTGCCCTCCGCCCTCTGGGTAGAACGCGGTGCGATCGAGCACCACTCCCCCCTCGGCGATGGCCAGGACCTCCGCCTCGAACTCATGCAGGGTCGGGTTCTCGTAGTACAGTGCCTCGGTCCCCGGCAGGTCATCTGGTACGTGGAGGGCCTCCTCTTTCTCCTCGGGGGTCTCGTGACTCTCCGCCACCTGGATGTAGAAGTCGTCCGGTATATCCACCTCCACCGAGGTGAACTCCTGCACTATCTCCGGGTTGAGGCCGTGGGAGTCGTAGAGCTCGATCAACTTCTCCCCTCCCAGCTTCTCGCCCCTCTTCATTCCCTTGGTGATCTTGGACACCAGCTGCTTCCCTCGGGAGAGGGTGTCACGGTACCTGTCCTCCTCCACGTCCACCAGCCTGAGGATGTCCTCCCAGTTCTCAGCCAGCTCGGGGAAGTGGTCCGTGAAGAATTCTATCTGCCTCCCAACTATATCGGAGAGGGGCATCTCCAATCCAAGGGTTCTCATGGACCTCAGACCCCTTCTGACGAGCAGGCGGGCGAAGTATCCCTCCCTCACGTTGGATGGGACCACGCCATCGTTCAGCAGGAAGGCGAGGGCCCTGGTGTGATCACATATGACGTAAATCTCCTCCAGCGGCCTCACCAGCCTCATGAGCTCATCGTAGGAGATGTCGATGCGCTTGGACGTCTCCTCCCGAATCCTCCTGATATCCGAGGTGGTGCGGGCGTTGGTCATGCCGGCCACCTTGCTGTACTCCATCAGGACCCTGTCGTCCTGCTCAACGTCCACGCTCCCCTTGAGGAATTCCAGCACGGGTCCGAAGACCGCCTCGTACGCGGAGGGGCAACCCTGGGTTACCCAGGCTATCCTCTCCAGGCCGTAACCGGTGTCCACCACCTTCATGGGAAGGGGCACCCTGCCTTGTGGCGTTTCCCTGTACTGCATGAACACCAGGGTGGCCAGCTCCACGCCGTCGAGAATGACCTCCAGGCAGGGACCAGAGTTGCCGCCGCCCTCCCACCAGGCCTCGATGTACCTCATTCTCTTGGGGTCGACCCCCATCCTCGAGGTGAACAGCTCGTGTCCCAGCTCCACCGTCCGTTCCTTGAAGTAGATGGGATTGTCCTCCCTGTTGAACGCATGGTGAGCCAGCATCTCGAAGAATGTAAGGTGCCTACCGGTCTTGCCCACATTGTCGATGTCGTTGAACCTCACGCAGGTCTGGGAGATTACGAGGGGATTCGCCGGAGGATCGACCATGCCGTTGATGACCCAGGGCTGGAAGTCGTAGATGGACGCCTGGGTGAAGAACACGTCTTCTCTCCACCGCGCCACTATGGGATATCTAGCAACCCGATCGTGTCCCCGTTCCTCGAAGAAGCTGAGGAAGGTCTCCCTCGTCTGGTGAAGGTCCAGGCTCTCGCTCATGGGAGAGTTGCCGATGAAGGTGTACTCCTCGCAGGGCGGTTCCCCACAGGTCTCCCAATCTCCCAGGGTCCAGAAGTAGCGCCCACATTTGGGGCACTGCCTTCTGGCGAAGCCGTTGTCCTTGAAGAAGGCGAGTTCGAATTCCTCTGGGTTCATCGTCGCAGTATTAGGGGGTACTTATATGAATCTTTTCAAACTGGCTCTCCCTTCAGGAGAATCACTGTGTCAACCTGGAATTCTCGCCGTGGTCCACCGGCACGTCGATGACGCGGGGACATCTTCATCAAGGCAAAGAGGAATAATGTCACCCGGCTCCCCGGCGGAGGAGAGGGATCCCACAATGATCGCGGTGGACACCAGCAGAACCACGGCGATCCACGCGAATATCCTACGGATCATTCCATTCTTCTGAAACAGGTGCAATATGAAAAGCTCAGGGACGCTGACGGTCCAGCCAACGGGTCCGCCAAACCTTTTATCAGTTGATACCGATAGGATGGATCTGGAGGATGGGAAGATGGTCGATGAATTTGGCGTGGAGAAGCTCATGCAGGCCATGAACAGGCATGTCCCTGTCAGGAGGGCTCCGCTGACCCAGTTGATGGACGAGGAGGAACCTGGGTACATGGGAAAGGACGGTACCTTCTACAATCTCAAGCGGGATGAGCTGGAGAGGATCGCGGCCATCCTGGACGAGAGGGAGAGAGGGAAGCTCCGCCTCCCGATCTACATCACCACCGACACATCCTATCCAGGGGGAGCATGGAAGGTGAGTGGCAGGGTGGAGGTCAGGGTGATCTCCCAGTTGCTGAGCAGGGAGCCAGAGAAGGATGATGAGATGAGGCTCTTCCATCCACACGTGAGTGACCTGAGAAACATCCTCCCAACGACGACAACGGTCCTTTACATACCGTAGGCAGTTTCGGTTATCCCTCGAGAATGCTTATCGCCCGTTCCCTTAGTATCTCACACATGCCCAGGGTAGGTGCCGCCGACCTCCCCCTCCACGGTGGGAACGCCCCGAGATGGCTCTTCGATCGAATGGTTAGGCTGGCCTCAGCGATATCGGAGGTCATGGTGATCGAATACGGCACAAGGGAGCTCATCAGGAGGCTTTCGGATCCCTTCTGGTTCCAGGCCCTCTCCTGCGTCCTGGGGTTCGACTGGCACTCCTCCGGGACCACCACGGTCACCTGCGGGGCACTGAAGGAGGCACTGAAGGACAGCGATGACATCGCAATGCTCGGGGGCAAGGGGAAGGCCTCCAGAACTACCCCAAGGGGCATAGAGGAGTGGTCGGACCGCAACGGTCTTCCGGTGTCCGTGGAGAAGAGGATGATTCGCTCCTCCAAGCTCAGCGCCAAGGTGGACAGTGCGGCCGTGCAGGATGGGTATCAGCTGTACCACCACTGCTTCCTCTTCGACCGGGAGGGCAACTGGGCCACCATCCAGCAGGGTATGTCAGATGTCATTGGTTTTGCCCGGAGGTATCACTGGTTCTCCGGCGGCCTGACGGAGCTCGTGGAGGAACCACACTCCGCGATCCTGGGAACGACCGAGGGCATCGTTCTGGACATGACCTCTCACCGAAGCCGGAAGAGCAGGAGGATATCGGTGGACCTGGTCAACGACGGTCCTGAGCATCTCCGGAACGATGTTGTCAATGTGGAGAGGGGACAGACCACCCTGTACCAGTGGAGCGGCCAGAGGGAGATCAGGTTGAGCATGCCCAGGGGCATAAACTGGAACGCCATCCGCAGGGCGTACGAATTCTCCCCCTCCAACTATGAAGAGTTGCTAGAGGTGCCCGGCGTCGGTCCTTCGACCGTTCGAGCGCTGGCGCTGATCGGTGAGCTCGTCTATGGGAGTGGACCATCATGGGACGATCCCGTGAAGTACTCGTTCACGGTCGGTGGGAAGGACGGTGTGCCCTTCCCGGTCGACAGGAATGCAATGGACCGATCGACACAGATCCTCAGGGAGGGCATTGAGGGGTCGAGGGTGGACAAGAGGGAGAAACTGAAGGCCATTGAGAGGTTGAGGGCTCTAGTTCCTCCAGATCGGAATCGAGGATGACCCGCATTCAAACCTTTCATGTACGTAGACCCGGAACAATGAACATCCAGAGCTGAAGCTCAAAGGAGCAAAGGTGGGGTTTGGAAGGCTGTATCATACGCAACCTGCCTAACGGTTAGGCCGACATCTTGCGCGGCTGGCGACGTTAGTAACCGCGGACTGAACACCTCGGCGAACCTCGGTGCTTACATCCCGGTCCTATCAAACCCGTCATATACGGATGCCGTAAGGTGCCTCTTTTTCAAGGCGGCTTCGAGCTTAGATGCTTTCAGCTCTTATCCGCGATGGCGTGGCTGCTCAGCAATGCCTTGCCAGACAACTGATCAACTAGAGGCCACGAGTCCCTGTTCCTCTCGTACTAAAGGACTCTTCTCGTCAGGCACCAACACACTTCCATCGAAAAGCAACAAACCTGTCTCACGACGGTCTAAACCCAGCTCACGATCCCTTTTAATGGGCGAACAACCCCACCCTTGGCAGCTGCTGCACCACCAGGATAGGGAGAGCCGACAGCGAAGTAGCAAGCCTCCTGGTCGATATGAACTCTTGCAGGAGACAACTCAGTTATCCCCAGGGTAACTTTTCTGTCATCATTGACCCCCATTCAGAAGGTACAATGGTTCGCTAGGCCCTGCTTTCGCATCGCGGGTCGTTGTTGTCCCGATCCGCGTCAAGCCAGCTTTTGCCCTTGCACTCTTCGGCAGATTTCTGACCTGCCTGAGCTGACCATTGGGCGCGCTTGATATCTTTTTGAGCGCGTGGCGCCCCACCCAAACTGCCCACCTACAGGTGTCCTTCCGGAGAAGTTAGTGATACGAACTCGTAAGGGCGGTGTTTCATCGTTGACTCGGAGCCTACCTAGCGGCAGGTCCTGGGTAACGTCTCCCGCCTACCCTACACATACGAGCTCATACCACAACCGCAGGTTGCAGTAAAGCTCCATGGGGTCTTCGCTTTCAGATGGAAGATACTGGACTGTGCGCCAGTACTGTCAGTTTCACCGGCTTCCAGGCGGGGACAGTAGAGCTCTCGTTGGGCCTTCATGCAAGCCGCCAATTAAGCGGCAAGGTATTACGCTACCTTAAGAGGGTCATAGTTACCCCCGCCGTTTAACGGTCCTTCGCTCCGTTGAACCAGAGGTTCAGATACCGTCACTGGGCAGGCTTCAACGGCAATACACATCCTTTCGGACTAGCTGCCATATATGTTTTTATTAAACAGTCGGAGCTCCCTTGTCACTGCGACCAGCCATTCTCATGGCTGGCACCCCTTATTCCGAAGGTACGGGGCCAATTTGCCGAGTTCCCTCGCCTGGATTACGCCGACACGCCTTAGGCTGCTCACCTAGGGGCACCTGTGTCAGTTCTCGGTACGAACACGTCAGTTGTAACTGCCATCCTTTTCATTGGCACCTGGAATTAACTTAAGGGGGCCTTCGCCCCCCTCATCACGCATTCACCCGTTTCTCACCATTACGGTTCTCCGCGGGCTTAAACGCTTGAACAGGTTGGCTACCCTGCAAAGTCTATCCGGATGCGTCAGACGACAGGCAAAGACTGACATGGCGCAGGAATATTAACCTGCTTCCCTTTCGCTGACCTCGATTAAGGGTCAACTTAGGATCGGCTAACCCTTGGCTGACGAACATTGCCAAGGAACCCTAGCCCCTGCGGCGGAACGGATTCTCACCGTTCTTTGCTACTACTCCTGCCAGAATCCTCATTCGAACGCGGTCCACTTGACCTCACGGCCAAGCTTCTGCCCACGCACGACGCCTCTCTACCAGATCACCTTGCGGTGCTCCGAAGTATCGGTGACCGGCTTAGCCCCGTCCATTTTCGGGGCCCACAATCTCAACCGGTGAGCTGTTACGCTATCTTTAAAGGATGGCTGCTTCTAAGCCCACCTCCCGGTTGTCTTTGACCACGGACTCCCTTTCATATTACACTTAGCCGGTACTTGGGGACCTTAACTTCGGGCTGGGTTCTTTCCCTTACGGACGCCAAGCTTACCCCAGACGCCCTCACTCCCAGCTTCTACGGTGATCACAGGTTCGGAGTTTGACAGGATGCCGAGGGATTTCTCCCCCTAAGCGCCCAATCAGTGCTCTACCCCATGATCCGCCTCCACTGAGATCTACCTGCGAGTAGTTTCGAGAGGAACCAGCTATTCCCAGTCTAGATTGGCCTTTCACCCCTAGGCCCAGGTCATCCGAGCGATTTGAACATCAGCACCGGTTCGGTCCTCCACCTCCCTTTCGAGAGGCTTCAACCTGCCCAGGTCTAGATCGACTGGCTTCGGGTATCCCACCAATGACTCCAGGCGAGCACACCTCGCCCCTCGCCGAAGCTGCGGGCGGTTGGTTTCCCTTCGACTCCGCGTCTACACGCTTAGTCTCGCCATTGATCAGAACTCTCTGGCCCGTTTTTCTAAACGGACGATACGACGCTGGTCAGCAAATGCTTCGTTCCTTTCACGCCGTATCAGCTTATAACCGTCTGGTTTCAGGCTCTTTTTACCTCCCGTAAGGGGTACTTTTCAGTCTTCGCTCACGCTACTACTGCACTATCGGTCTCGAGACGTATTTAGGGTTGGAAATGAATGTTTCCCAGCTTCACGCGCGATATCCAACGCACGCTACTCAGGATACCCGGAATCATCTTTTCGATTTACCCGTACGGGGCTATCACCCTCTATGGCGTGGCTTTCCAGCCAACTTCTGGTTCATCGATGAAGATGTACCCGGGTCCGTCTACACCACATCTCCCACTCGTTTCCGAGGGGATTCAGTTTGCCCTCTGCCGTGTTCGATCGCCTTTAATAACGGCATCTCTTTTGATTTCTTTTCCTGCGGGTACTAAGATGTTTCAATCCCCCGCGTTCCCGATCCTGTAGGACCGCTCCAAAGAGCAGGAAGTCCCATTAGGTCATCGCCGGATCATAGGCTTCATGCACCTACCCGACGCTTATCGCAGCTTGACACGACCTTCATCGGCGCTCGAGCCGAACCATCCCCCAGACGGCGTAGTTAGCCGCATTGTGTCGGCCTAACAATCGTCCAGGTTGCGTATGATTTGGTATCATAAAACGCCGGGACGCCTTCCAGCTCCCGTCCGTTCTCGCCACTTCCCCGGAAAGCATCACTTACCGGGTGCACATGATAGTGAATTCTCATGCATGGCTAAACATATGTTTGGGCCACGCGAGGCATCGCAATATTCGAAGGGCTATAAATACGTTATTACTCCCTTGGCGCGTACAATTCACTCTGAATCTCGCGACGTCTATCTAGAAACAGGGGTGTATATAAGCGTTTCGAGATGGGATTGTGGGAAAGCCTCGTACGATACTGCTGGCCAGGACAGTTCAGCGATCGGATGAGAGAGGCGGTATCGTGATGGGGGAGGACGACACGATCTACAGCCTCAAATCGTTCGGGAGTCTGAACATGTTGGGGATGTGGGTCAGGGTGTAGGCCTTGATCAGTTCAGGGGTGTGCTTTCCCAGCCTCTCCCTGTCAAGCCAGACGGGGGTGATTCCCACGGACCTCGCCCCGGCGACATCCTCCTCCATCCTGTCGCCGATGTGCACGCACTCCTCCGGGGTGAATTCCAATCGGTCCAAAGCCACCTGGAATATCAATGGATCGGGTTTCTCCACCCCCACCTCCTCCGAGATGATCAGGGCATTAAAGTACCTGGTCAGCCCATTCTCATCCAGGATGGATCTCAGGCAGATTTCCGCGTTGGAGACCACCCCAACCACGCATCCCGCCTCCTTGAGCTTCTCCAGTGTGTCCACCACGTCCGAGAAGGGCCTCCAGCTCCTGGGAGAACAGAAAGCTTCCGAGATGGAGCTGGCGATATCCTCCAGGTGGTCCTTCGAGAGTTTGATCGAATCCAGCAGACCGGTGGTGTACTCCACCCAGAACTCCCGTCGCTTCTCCTTTGGGAGGGTGGTGAAACCCCCCAGGTCGATTATGTCATCGCTCAGCATGAAGGCCATCTTCATCTGTATATGGGTCACCTCAATCCCGTGCCTCTCGAGTATGCCCACGAGAAGCTCCTCTCGGCTTGGGTAAAGTCTTATCAGCGTGTTGCCGGCGTCGAACAGGAAACACTCCTTAGTGATCATCTGGTCCGAATACATGTTCATCTCTCCATTGAATCGGGTATCATGTTGGCGGTCGTGGCCACCCTCACCCCCGCCCGCCGCAGCGAACCGATCTTGCTTCGGGCAGTCCCCATGAAATCGGAGATGATCGCCTCAGCGTGCCCCATCCTCCTTCCCGGAGGAGCCTTGAGACCGGCGATGCAGGCGCAGACGAGTCTAGAGACACTTTCCCTGATGAACTTGGTCGACCGCTCCTCCGCCGTTCCATCGATTTCACCTACGAGCACAATGCTCTCGGTGTCATTGTCCCCATCGAGCATGTCCAGGTAGTTCTCGTTCAGCGCACTGACGCGTTCCTCCATCAGAACGCTCTTGACATCGAAACCGCCAATATCCATTTTCAGGATCTCCCTGGTCCTCTCCTTCGCGTCCTTCCGTCCATCCGCGAACCGGATTCCACCGGTCCTTCCCCTCCTACCGGTGTGAACCTGGGCCTTGAGCACCATCTCCCCCCTGAATCCCCAGATGTCCTCGAGGCTGTCGATAAGATGGCTATCTGGGATTGGTATCGAGTAGGCATGTAGAAGCCTCTTGGATTGATGCTCTAGGAGTTTCATCCCTCATCCTCGCGTGGCATTCAACTAGGTGGTACATAACATCTACCGTTCCACCGTGGAGCGGCTCCTTTGGATGCCCATTCAGCGATGGTTATCATGAAAGGCCTTATATATGTCCTCAATCTTCGGAAATCTGAAATGAAAGTCCATCATCTCCCGGGAATGGGTTACGACTCAAACATCTTCCTGGTGGACGGGGATGAACCTTTTCTCGTGGACGCGGGCACGGGCTCAAACCGAGAAGCCGTGTTGGCATGGCTGAGCGAGACGATGGACGCTGAAAGCATAGAACGCATCATCCTGACACACAGGCACTACGATCATGTGGGTGGTGCCGCTGCCCTCTCACGCGCCCTGGGGGCGAGGGTCATGATGCACGAGCTGGATGCCGCGCCCGTCAGAGACGGGGACACCCGGGGTACCCGGGCGATCATGTTCGGAAAGGAGATGGAGGCCGTGAAGGTCGAGACCTTGAAGGAGGGGAATCGGGTAACCTCCGGTGACCGGGAGTTCATGGTGCTTCACACTCCGGGGCATTCCATCGGCAGCATGACCCTGTTCTGCGAGGAGGACGGGACGCTGATATCCGGTGATACAGTGTTCATCGGGGGCGTGGGAAGGTGGGACCTTCCTACGGGTGATCGTGGGGAACTGGTTGACTCCATCAGGAAGCTGATACAGCTGGACCCCAAGGATTTATACCCGGGTCACGGCCCCTGTAGCGAGGGAGATGCTCGGCGACATCTTCGTGATGCGCTCAGATACCTAGGGGAATAGGAATGGAAAGAAAGAAGTGCGAGAGGATTGAGTGCGTGAACAGCGACCTTCCCCCGCAGAAGATGCAGGAGGTCATCGATGCCCTGAATGACGGGGAGCTGATAGTCTATCCCACCGAGACAGTGTACGGGCTTGGAGCCAACGCCCTCGACGAGGCGGCGGTCAAGAGGGTGTACATGGTCAAGAAACGCCCGTTCGACATGCCACTGTCCGTGGCCGTGAGGGACCTGGACATGATGGAGAGGATCGCTGTGCTCGATGAGGAAGAGAGGAAGCTGGTCAAGAAGTTCATGCCGGGACCGTTGACTCTGTTGGTGACCAAGCGACCGATTCTTCCCGACATACTCACATCCGCCTCCATTGAGGTTGGCGTGAGAATACCGGGTCATCCTTTCGCCCTGAAGCTCATCGGGAACTTCGGCCCCCTGACCTCCACGAGTGCGAACATTCACTCCAGTTCCAATCCCAACAACTCCGCCGAGGTGATGAAGGAACTGGGCGATACCGTGCGCTTCTACCTGGATGATGGCATTACCCGGCCTGGAGGACCATCCACCATTGTCCAGCTTAACAACGGCAACGTGGAAATAATCAGGGAAGGGCCAGTCTCACTGTCTGACATCGAGGCGGCGCTCAATGAATGACAGCATGATCGGCGCCCTCAGGAGGGCGGGGTCCATCTCCTCCGAGGCGAGGGACCTGGGCGCGGGGATGGTGGACGATGGGATAACCTACCTCGAGGTGGCGGAGGAGGTCGAGTCCCTGATCAGGAGGCGGGGCGCTGAACCCGCGTTCCCGGTTAACATAGGTGTGAACGAGATCGCCGCTCATTACTCTCCCAGCACGAATGACAAGAGCCGCTTCAGGAACGGGGACGTGGTGAAGGTCGATGTGGGCGGACATGTGAACGGCTACATCGGTGACACGGCGGTCACGGTCGAGGTCGGCACCAAGAACTATCAGAAGCTGATCGAGTCATCGAGGAGGGCCCTGAACATCGCCCTGGAGATGGTGGGTCCAGAGGTAACGGTTTCCACCATAGGGGGCGCGATCGAGAGGAGCATCAAGGGTGACGGGTTCGAGCCCGTGGTCAATCTCACAGGTCACGGAATGGAGAGGTACAATCTGCACGCTGGCCTCACTGTCCCGAACATCGATGACGGTGACCTTTCCAGGGTCAAGAGGGACATGGTGGTGGCTATCGAACCTTTCGCCACCAACGGCGGTGGACGGGTACAGAACGGGAAAGCGGGCAACATCTTCAGGGTCCTGAGGGAGAGGCCAATGAAGGACAAGAAGGCCCTGGAGTTCTTCAGCTTGATCAAGGATAGATTCAGCTGGCTTCCATTCTGCGAGAGGTGGTGCACAGAGATCGATCCAGATGCGGTGAACTACCTCAGAACGCTGGTGAGACACGGACTGATCTCTAGCTATCCAATACTCTACGAGCACAAGAGGGGCACGGTCACCCAGGCGGAGCACACCGTGCTCATCAACGGATCAAAGGTGGAGATCCTTACCAAGCCCTTATGAAAGCCCCGTTCTCGGAAAGCTGAGGTTCCAAGACCGCATGGACATGGGTTTGAGGCATGGTTCATTTCTCATCGAGGTAGTTGCCGACCCTCTCCATGCCTTCCTCGATCTTCGTCATGTCCTCCACCAGGGGGCCATAGGATATCCTTACGCCTGACCTCGTGCTCTCCCCGAAGCCGATGCCGGGGACGAGTAGGACCCCCGTGTTCTTCATGACATCCATGACGAAGGTTTCGCTGCCGCCACCAAGCTCCGCAACTGTGTAAATCCCTCCCTGGGGAACCAGGTTCCGGGCGTCAGTGTATTTCTCAATGGCGTCGACGGTCACTCTCGCCGCTTCCTTGTAGGTCTCGTTCGTCTCATTCAGATAGACCTTGAGGCTGCCGTTGCTGATGGTCCGGTCCAGGAATTCCGCCATCGCCTGCTGGTGAAAGTTGTCGCCGCACAGCAGGGAGTAGTTGAGCATCTGGGTCAGACCTGTCAGAACATTCTCGGCGCCCATGATCCACCCCATCCTCCTACCAAGGCCGCGGGCCCACTTGGAGTTCGAGTATATCATGATCAGGTTCTCGTACTCGGAAGGGGACCAAGAGTAGTAGTTAGGGATGGTCTCCAGAAAGCACTGGTTCTTGTAGGCATAATCAAGGATGAGGTAGGCATCGTTCTCCTTGCACAGCTCCATGGCGGCCTCCACGAACTTATCCGATACCACCTGGCCGGTGGGATTGTCTGGTGAGGGTATGAGCATGGCCTTGGGGTTTCTCTCCTTGAAGATGTCTTCCAACTCGGAGATGGTCAGGTCAACATCTGGCATGAATGACCAGCTCTCCGGATCGAACACCCTCAGATATGCCACCTCCGCCTCTGGTCTGTTCGACCCGTTGTAATGCCCGAGTGAGGACAAAACCTGTCCGTAATAATTGGCATATGTCGGGTCCAGGAGGACCACGCAGTCCCCTGGGTTCGCTATCGTCCTGAAGATATCGTGTGTGAGTTGGGTGGATGATTGGGAGACCAGAACGTTCTCCTCCCCCACATCCATGCCGAAGAGGTCCTCTTCCAGCCTGGCTAGCTGTTCCCTGCACGTCCTCAGACCAGGCGTAGGAGGGTATGCCCCCACCTCGTGAAAGGTCTGGGGATCGGAGCAGATCTCAAGGTAGATCTCCCGGAGGGCCTCGGGCGCCCTGTGATTTACCCACCCTCCACCGAATGAGATGACGTTCGCCGGGTCGAGGCCCATGCGCTTCATGTTCTTCTCATCGGTCATACGCATTATCTCTCGTATCGCGGAGGGTCTGTTGATCATGTCTTCAACTAACCCTGATAACCCCAAACGTGCCACGATATCACTAGGCACCCGCTAACGAAATTCGAATATAAATACCCAAGGGCAATTCATTGGTAGATGCTGGATGATTCCCGAATTGCATTATTTCTTCGCACTCGTCGTCCAAATTGATTTATATTCCATGAAGAAATAAGTGGACTGGACGACTCCAGACACGCTCAATAAGGTTTATTAACGCATGGGCATTTACGAAGCAATGCTAGGCGAGGGTAGCCAAGCCGGGTCAATGATGCTATGCATCGGCCAAAGGCGGCAGATTCAAGATCTGTTCCTGAAGAGGTTCACCGGTTCAAATCCGGTCCCTCGCACCATTATATTGGGGTTATAGATAAGAAATAGAAATGTCATAGACACGGATTGTCACGCTTATTATAGATTGAGTCTTATATAATACTTCACTCAGTCTTCAGTATTCCTATCTATAAGAATTCTAATATCGTCGTTTATTCTATTGCCTTTGAATCATAGGTGATGCTTCTCCACCTCTCCAACTTCTGCTCGAACTTCATAGTGTTGGCAGTCGAGCTAGATGGCAATCTTTTTTTGACAATGTATAACTCGATGCCAGAATCGAGGGTTACTAATTTGTTGAAGAGCTCCTCCGAACGCTTGCCGTTGAAGAAGATATGAGTGATGGTCTTATGATGATGGAGGAAATCATTGAATTCATTTGCTCTTGGATGGCGGATACTACTATCGGAACTTCCTTCCCGCTC
>CAZQLP010000041.1:0-13967 GCA_964594225.1 uncultured Methanomassiliicoccales archaeon | reverse complement strand
GCCTGGACCAAGGGATACCAGCCCCGAAGGCATGGTCAGGGAGGCCGTGCAAATGCGGGGGAGCACCGACGAGGTACTCAGCGAGATGTGGGCACTCATCCCTCTGATCAGCGTGATCCTGGTCATTGCGGTATCCGGTGTTCTCGCCCTCACGACGACCGACGTATACCTTTCCGCTGGAGTGAGCTTGGGTATTATCATCGTCGCCCAGGTTCTCATCGTGATCCTGATCTACAAGCTGTTCAACCGGAACAACCTGCACTCCCGGAGGGAGGCGATGTTCAGAGCGGCCGTTGTGGACCTCATGAGGAGGAAGGCGGCGGAGAAAGGTTCCCAGTCCATAGATTCCCAGATCCAGACGATGGAGAGCATCAACTACGAGTCAAGGATCTACGAGCCGGAGAGGAGTGCTGCCCTTTGGGCCATCCTCCCCCTCATCCCCTTGGTTGGATTGATATTCATGCTCATAGCCCTTTACTACCTCACCTCCTACTCTCCGGGTCATGATCGGAGATGGCACGCGTTCACCCAGCAGACCCAGTATGCGGGTTCCCAGATGGGCATGAGCCTGATGCTCCCGTCCTGGAGGTCACTCCCCGAGAGGTCCTTCATAATCTACCTCATACTGACCCTCGTGACACTCAGCTTCTTCATGATCTACTGGTACTACGTGCTGATCAAGGACATGAACGAGCACTACAAGTCGCAGTGGCAGTTCGAGGACCAGTTCCTCAGGGCGATACAGTAGAGGCAAAACCCCTTCCATCTAATTTCATGTCTCGAGCGGGAGCGATGCCCGCGAATGGTATGGCGGCCGGGAAGGATTGCGCTATCATTTTATACCGAGTACGCCAGTGATTCATCAGCTATCAGGGGGTCAAATGTCATGGTGGAGGAAATTCCCTACGACGAACTGATCGATGAGACCTGCCCCAGTTGCAGGCAGACGGTCCCCCTTGGAACGACAAAGTGTCCGCACTGCGGTTACCAGATAAGGGAGGAGAAGAAAGCTGCCGTCAGGGTGAGTAGAGAGCCTTCAAAGATGAAGGAGTTCCGTCAACCCTCCAATCTTATCTGGTTCGGCGGCACCCTCATCCTGATGTCAGGGTTACTGGGGGTCATCAGTGGCCTCTATTCCCTCATCGACGCGGACACCATGGTCAGTATCTACGCGGAACTGGGAATACCATTCTCAGCCGATACGATCATGGTACTCGGCGCGGTCTCACTGATCTTCGGTCTGGTGGCCGTGGTTGGAGGTGTCATGGCTCTCCGCAGGAGGGCCTGGACCATTGCGGTGGTCGGGGGATTACTCGGCACTCTGGCGATGGGCACGATATTCCTTGGGAGCATCCTGGGACTCATAGGACTGATGGTGATCGCCACTTCCAAGAGGTTCTTCAGGAACTGATGCCAAACCCCTTATCCTCTCCTTTTTTCTCCTTTCGGGACACCATTGGAATCATGTGACGTTCAGATGGTTTCTTGATAGGGAGTTCGATCCCAATGGTCAACGAGACCTTCAAACCAGGGCTGGGGGGAGTGATGATATCGATCTCATGGCGCTGACCGCGGGAATCTACAGCGTGCAGGACCCGGAGCCGATGGCCCAGCTCTAAGCGACGCACGGCTCGATCATAGTACGGACGTGTTCCTCGGGGCGGTCCAGATGCTGTTCGGGTTCGTGGTAGGCGGTCCGCTTGTCACATGGGGGGCCAGGTACTGGAACCTGGCCCTGGCCGGTGGCATACTGGGTACGGCGGCTGGCGGCGCCCTCTTCGTGGGGGACCATGTTGAGGACAATCGACCTCCTGCCGGTATCCTCCTCCCGCGAGGAGTTCAGGAGCTAGATCTCCATCAGATCTTCTTCATCTTGCCGAGGACTGGCTCGTAGATCAGTCCCTTGTCCAGCAGGGAGTTAGTCAGCTCCTCAAGCTCAGTTCGCCCGATGTCCAGCTTTCCAGCCTCATCCACTATTTCGTCCCAGGGCGCCCCCTTTCCCGCGGAGTCCAGCTTGTCGATCAAGTCAAGGATCATGTCCTCCTGGGCCATCTCCCCGGTGATCTCCTCATTGTCCAGCTCGATCTCCTCCGGTCCCGCCGTCTCGATGGGGATGTCCATCTTCATCTCGTATTCGGGAAGGAGGTACTTCAGAGCGTCAAGGACCATCCTCTGGTAGACGTCCATGTTTATCATGGCGTAGTGGTCGAGGCTCCTCACAACCCCCTCCGACAGTGTCCTGTCATGTCCGAGCTTCACCATCTCGTCCACGGTGGGAGGGTCCATTGTCCTGGCATCCGATAGGGCGTCGATGCGCTTGATCGTCTGCTTGCAGGCGTCGAGCACCCAGTAGTCCCTTATGGGCTCGTCGACCTCCCTGATGCTCTCCGGTCTTATCGAAACGTACATTGTCCCCTCCTCCGGGGAGTATGTCCTCGCCTTTCCCACCACCGCCACGAAGGCCGGGGGCTCGATCTTGGACATCGTCATGGCCGCCTCGGGTTGGTACTGGCCGGCGGAGATGTAGAATATCCCGCTGGGGTCCGATATCCTGCCCCTCCACAGGGGTTCGTCCTCCGTCCCGATGTTATCGGTGTCGGTGAGGACCCCAACCACGAACAGTCTGTTGACCATGGCGCCAAGGGGTGTGACCACGTAGGAGGGTGACATCTCCCCCTCGCCCCTGATCTCCAGGCTGGAAGCGTTGAACTCCCCAGCGAATACCCGCCAGGCGACCTCTCTCGATATCATATTCAGACCTCCAGCTTCTCGAGGACCGCTTTGGCCTCTCCCCTCACGTCGTTCCTGATGATGCGGGCGTCGTTGACGAACATCATCAGCCCGTACTCGTCGCTGGTGACATTACCCCTAATCTCCATGGGCATCGCCAACAGGGCGTCCTCCATGTCATTCCTGATAATCTCCTGGTCCATGGCATCCCTGGCCCTGGCGATCGAATCCTCAAGGGTGATGCCCAGGAGCCTCTCGGTCACCTCCCGGTTGACTATGGCGCTGAGGGTCGCCTCCCCGTCGTCTATGACCGCTTTGATCCTCAGATCTGGCACGGCTTCCACCTTGCCGTGGATCCTGCAGCTGCCAGACTGAACCTGACGCCTGCACTCGGGGCACCTGAATATCAGTCCGGAACCATTTCTGATGTCCACCAGCACGCCTCTCACCGAGATGTCCACCCCTCCCCCGATGCGTTCCAGCTCCCTGATGCCCCTCTCCGAGGGGGAGGAGAGCTCGAATTCTGAGGGAAGGGAGTTCTCTATGCGCTCAACCCTGCCCCGTTCCCCGAAGTTGAGCTGGGGGATGCCCCTCCAGCTCCTCGTGTAGGCGTTCTCTATCCTGACCGCCTCGCCTTCCTTAAGTCTGAAATCGTGCCAGGCCGTGAACTGGGCCTTTCCGGTCGCGTCGGCGATGGTGCCCGAGTGCAGGGTCTTGGACTCGCCCTGCACCATCACCTCTTTCTCGTCGACATCCATGATCCTTCCGATGACATTGATACCGTTCATCCCGTCCTGGAGCTGGGCCAGCGTGACATCCCCTCCTCCGGTGAAGGTGGGCGTTATGTCATCGGTCCTGGGAAGTGCATCAGGGTCCTGCTTCTCTACCGATACCCTGTTGCCAAGGTTCAGCTGTGTGTTCCCGTTCCACTCCTTGGTGTAGGCGTTGCGGATCAGGATCGCGTCTCCCTTTCCGAAGTCGAACCTTTCGCCGTCCCACGCCGTGTAGGAAATCGTTCCCGACCCGTCACCGAATATCCCGTACAGGATGGTCCGGGTGTCCCCGTCCCTCTCCAGTTCCTTCTCGTTGACCGAGATGACCCTTACGAGCAGGTCGACGCTCTGTTCCGCGGGACCGAGCCGGTCGATAGTCTTCCTCTCATGCATGGCGAGGAGCGAGGCGTCTCCGCCGTACTTGCGGACTATGCCCCTCTTGGCCGAGTCAAGGGAGACCTTGTACTCGTTGAGGTATACCCCCAACTCCTCCCGGATGTCCTTCACATCCAGTTTTCCCTTAAGCACCCTGGCCAGTTCTTCAACATGGGGTGCGATCTCTTCTTTATACATTGCTAGACCTCCGTGTGGAACACGGTTGAATCATGATATTCGAGTTTCGATTAAAAGTATTCTTCGAGGTGACCGAAAGTGTCCGAGAACGCGAGATCAGTGGCGGGCGATGCAGGGAGAGCCTCACTGCGTGAAGGTCTCTCCCCTCTCGAAGTTGTCCTTGAGACTCTTGATGAGGATGTCCCTGTTCCTGCGCAGGTGTGACTCGTACCAGGCCTTGATGACAATGCCGAGCTTCTCGTGGAACTTGTCCATGTTAAGCCTGGTCAGGGAATTGTCGAACAGGATGAACTGCCCGAAGATGCGCTTCCAACCGGCGTACTTGTAGTACTGCTCCCCCTCGCAGTACTCGAATACCACCCTGAGCCTGGGGGTGGTGTTATCGATGTAGTAGTTAACCCTTATTGAATCCCCCATCCTCCCCTGGTCCTGGGTGCGGTCCACGAGCTGGATGGTGCCGATGCCAGCGAAGTTGAAGGTATCCTTGAATTTCCACTCGTTGGGGAACTCCTCGAACTGCCCCCATGAACTGTAAGGGGGCTCCATGGTGAAATGGACGTTGATCTTGCTGAAGCGCTGGAGTATATTCCAGAAGTCTTCGATGATGGTCCTGTTGATGTTGATCTTCTGATTGCTCAGCTCGACGACATCCTTGGTGATGGACTGGGTCTTGCGCTCCAGCTCATCATCGAGCTCCTTGAACCAATCCTCTTGACTTCCAACCTTGACTGGCATCTTAAATCCCTGGGAGCGTAATCAAACTACCCACATAAAAAGCTTATCCAACTTTTCTGACGTCTGGATGCACTTCAAAATGATCGATTACCTCCGTACCGAAATGGGTCGGAAAAGCTTTTACCCGCATATGAAATGCCCCAGCAATGGCGAATATCTGGGAGGACCTGTACCACTTCCTGGAGCAGTACTCGGCGGATCCGGTGGCTTACGCCGTCCTCTTCTACCTGTACTGCATAGCAGCCACTGTCATCCTGCCCATACCGGTGGAGATAGGGCTTCTCCTGAACCCCGGGACGCCGTTCATCATCAAGGCATTCATACTGGGCGCGGGCAAGGCGACGGGCAGCGTGCTGGTCTTCTACATAGGCACCCGGGTCGAGGTGACGGTCAGGAGATGGCAGCGCTGGAATTGGTTCTCCTGGCTGGTGGAGAAGTCGGAGCTGCTGGTGGAGAAGGCCGGTTACGTGGGGCTCTACATACTGCTCAGCATACCGGGCATGGTGGACACCATACCCATCTACATCTTCTCAGTGTTTAACCGCGAGGGAAAGGTGCTGGAGCTCAAGTACTTCGCCCTGGTGAACTTCCTAGGAGGGATCACCCGGGCCTTCCTGCTGTTCGTGCTGCTGGAGTTCTTTGGTATCCACCTGTTCGGCTGAATGACCTGACCGTAGCACTGGAAAGTTTTAAGTAGGCCATGAATATGTGTCAATATGGTTCCAAAGGAGAGGATTAGGGAGATCCTTGATGATTATGACAAGGGCGACATAGTGGTGGCGACGCTGTGCTCCCATTCATCTCTTCAGATCTTCCACGGTGCCAGGATGGAAGGCTTCAAGACCCTTGGCATCGCGGTTGACCAGAACACAAAGTTCTACGACGCGTTTCCTCTGGGCAAACCGGACGAGATTATACGGCTGGATAGCTACGATGAGATGATGAAAAGGACGGACGAGTTCGTCGACAGGAACGTCATCATCATTCCCCACGGCTCCTTCGTAGAGTATATGGGTCATGAGAGGTTCGAGAAGGTGGAGGTCCCGACCTACGGCAACCGACAGGTCCTTCACTGGGAGAGCGACAGGGAGAAGGAGCGGGAGTGGCTCATCTCCGCAGGAATCAGCATGCCCAGGAAGCTCAGCGACCCCAATGAGATAAACCGCCCGGTGCTGGTCAAGTACCACGGAGCCAAGGGCGGAAAGGGATTCTTCATCGCCAAGGACTACCCCGACTTCAAGCTGGGAATAGATCACACCCAGCCCTACACCATCCAGGAGTACATCATGGGGACCCGGTACTACCTACACTACTTCTTCTCCCCCATACAGGAGGGGGGCTACAGGGTATCGAACGGGGCGCTGGAGCTGCTCTCCATCGATCGCCGGGACGAGAGCAACATCGACGAAATGTACAAGTTGGGTGCCCAGGAGGAGCTGAAAAAGCACGGTCTCTACCCGTCATTCGTGGTCACCGGCAACATCCCCGTGGTGGTGAGGGAGAGTCTGCTTCCCAAGATCTTCGAGATGGGTGAGAAGGTCGTCAAAAGGTCCCAGGAGCTCTTCGGCGGCATGGTGGGGCCGTTCTGCCTGGAATCCATCGTGACCGACAAGCTGGAGTTCAAGGTCTTCGAGATCTCCTCCAGGATCGTTGCCGGCACCAACCCCTTCATCTCCGGCTCACCGTACTCGGACATGATAGAGCCCGGTATGTCCACCGGCAGGCGGATCGCCAAGGAGATCAGGAAGGCGCTAGACTGCGGTATGCTGGATCTCATCACATCATGAGGGCATCGTGTCATCGACCTGAGGGGAAGACTCTATACTCCAGCGACCGGAAGAGGGACCACCGCCCCGATCGATCCACGTTCGACTCCGTCCCTCTCACAAATGCGGCTCTGGGAGACGAGCTGCTACAGATTCAGAATCGAGAAGGAGGTCCTACCAGCCCCGCTCCTGCATGCGGGACTCCGGGTTGATGGTCTCGATTTCGATTCCGGGCATGGCGTCACCCAGGTTCTTTGATACCTCGGCGATGACCAGCGGATCATCGAAGTGAGTCACCGCCTCCACTATCGCCTTGGCCCTGGGGGAGGGATCCTCTGACTTGAAAATGCCGGAGCCGACGAACACGCCGTCGGAACCCATCTGCATCATCATGGCGGCGTCCGCCGGCGTCGCCACACCACCAGCGGCGAAGTTGATCACGGGAAGGCGCTGCAACCCTGCGACCTCCTTCACCAGGTAGATCGGGGCCTCGATCTCCCTCGCGACTGTCCAGAGCTCCTCCTCATCCATTCCCTTGAGGGACCTGACCTTTCCCAAGATCACCCTCTGATGCCTCACCGCCTCCACGATGTTGCCCGTACCGGCCTCTCCCTTTGTGCGGATCATCGCCGCGCCCTCATCTATCCTTCTCAGCGCCTCGCCAAGGTCCCTGGCGCCGCAGACGAAGGGGATTGTGAAGTTCTTCTTGTTAACGTGGTAAAAGGGGTCCGCGGGGGTCAGGACCTCGGACTCGTCGATCATGTCCACCCCCATCCCCTCGAGTACCTGGGCCTCGACGAAGTGCCCGATCCGGCACTTCGCCATGACCGGTATGGTCACGGAATCCATTATCTCCTGGATCTTAACGGGATCGGCCATCCTGGCAACTCCTCCCTGGGCCCTGATGTCCGCCGGGACCCTCTCCAGCGCCATGACTGCCACCGCTCCGGCCTCCTCGGCGATGACCGCCTGCTCGGCGTTGGTCACATCCATCACCACTCCGCCCTGCTGCATCTTGGCGAAGCCCCTCTTCACCAGCTCGGTGCCGTAGCGGAGTTTGGTCATGTCTAGATCGAATGGCATCTCTTCACCGTTCTGCCTTAGCTCTGGACGGTTATTTAGCACTTTCGAAGCCACGGCGAGCAAACCCATCCGGGCCGTCATGTTGGGAGCATGTGAATGCGAAGGGTCCCGCATTCCCGTGACCATGAAATCTGATCACTCCGGCGGAAAATTGAATAAACCTTGGGCTCGTTATGCGCAGTCCGATGGTTGCGAAACGTCTTGGTAAAATGCCTGAATCAGGTACCGTGAGGATAGCGAATCTGGTGGCGAAGCTCAAGCAGGAGGGAAGGGATGTGCTCTCATTCTCTATGGGGGAGCCCGACTTCACCACCCCGGAGAACATAAGGGAAGCGACGAAGAGGGCCCTGGACGAGGGGTTCACCCACTACACGCCATCCGCTGGCCTCCCCGAGCTGAGGGAGCTGGTGGCGAGGAAGAGCGTGGAGGACAACGGGATCCCGTGCTGCGCCTCGAACGTGCTCATCACCCCCTCGAAGCACGCCATCTTCATGAGCATACTGGCAACCGTGAACGAGGGGGACGAGGCCATCATCCCCGATCCCGCGTGGGGGACCTACGATGCATGCATAAGACTGGCGGGCGGCAGGCCCCAGTATGCGGTGCTCGATCAGGAGAACGAGTTCAGGTTCACCCCCGAGACGGTAGCCGAACTGATCACCCCCAGGACACGGCTCATACTAATCAACTCACCCTCGAACCCCGCCGGATCCGTTCTGGAGAGGGAGGACCTGAAGGGCCTGGCGGACCTGGCCCAGGACCACGATATCAGCGTGATATCGGACGAGGTATACGAGCACATCATATACGAGGGCGAGCACGTCTCCATAGCGTCGATCGACGGCATGTTCGATCGTACCATGACCATCAATGGGTTCTCCAAGACATTCGCCATGACCGGATGGAGACTCGGCTGGGTCGTTGCCCCTCCCGACATGTTCAATGCCGTCAGCAAGCTGCAGTCGCACTCGGTGACCTGTGCCGTCTCATTCGTGCAGAAGGGTGGCATAGAGGCCCTTAGGGGGCCCCAGGACTCGGTGGTGGCGATCAGGGAGGAGTTCAGGGCAAGGAGGGATCTGGTCTGCGACCTGATAGGTGATATCCCTTCCCTGCACTGCACGAAGCCCAAGGGGGCGTTCTACGTCTTCCCGTCCTACGACTTCGAGATGAACTCCGAGGACCTCTGCACCTACCTGCTGGAGAACGCGAATGTGGGCGTGACCCCGGGCACGGCATTCGGTCCCAACAGCGAGGGGTACTTCAGGATCTCCTACGCGGCATCAAGGGAAGCGCTGGAGGAGGGTCTGGGCAGGATAAAGAAGGCCCTGGCCAACCTGTGATTCATCTGTCCCCTGGCGGGAGCATGTTGGGAATCGAGTCCTCTATAGGGTACTCTATGCCGCAGCTGGTGCAGCGTATCGTCCCGGAGATGATCTCCCCATCCCTCTCCTCCAGGACCTCGAGTTCAAGGGGGGACCACTTGCACATCGGGCAGGCGAGTATGTCCATGAGCTCCCTCTTCATGTTTGGGACCATGAATTCCAAGTGATTTATGGTTTCCGCAAGGGAGAACAGTTTTCTACCTCGACGTTGGTATCCCAATCGTGCTCAAGACGGGAGTGCTTGGCGTTGGCTCGATGGGTCAGAACCACGTCCGGCTCTATTCGGAGATCGCTGATCTGGTCGGCGTGTACGACGTGTCAGGTGAGAACGCCCAGCGGATCGCGTCCCGCTTCGGGACCAGCGCCTACGACGACCTCGATGAGTTTCTCAGAGATGTGGAGGCAATAAGCATCTGCACCCCAACCGCCTTCCACCGCGAGGTGGCGGAGAGGGCCATGGACGCGGGGGTGCACTTCCTTCTCGAGAAGCCGTTCACCGGGTCCTCCGATATGGCGGAACATCTCTGCAGGAGGGCGGAGGCGAGGGGGGTGGTGACCGCGGCGGGATTCGTGGAGCGCTTCAACCCGGTGGTGGGGGCGGCCAGGGAGGCAGTGTCGGAGGCGAGGTTTGGCGAGGTGATCTCCATGGCCTCAAGGAGGGTGTCCTCCTACCCGTCCCGGATCAGGGACGTCGGCGTGGTCATGGACCTGGCCATTCACGACATCGACGTCATGAGGTACATCACGTCATCGGAGGTGATCTCGGTCTACGCCCTGGGAGGGAGGGTTTCCCATCCCGACTTCGAGGATTACATCGAGCTCCTCATGGAGATGGAGAATGGCATAGTTTGCTTCCTGGAGGCCAACTGGCTCACCCCCATGAAGGTGAGGAAGGTGTCACTCACATGCAGCCAGGGATTCGTGGAACTGGACTACATCGATCAGAGCCTGGAGTTCTGCTCCACCCGGTTTAGGGAGGTGGACCCAGGTGACATGTTCAACGTGCCCCTTGAGCAGGATCTCAGGAAGATCTCCGTACACAAGGAGGAGCCCCTGAGGAGGGAGCTGGAGTCCTTTTTGGAAGCGGTTGATTCGGGCTCGACACCAGGAGCCAATGGTTGGGAGGCGGTGGCCGATCTCCGCGTCTGCGAGGCCGTCCGGAGATCGCTCTCCAGGGGAGAGAGGGTGGAGGTCCTTTCGGCAACTTTTTAACGGATACCGCTGTACACTCAAGCAGGGATGGAAACCCTGCCCTTGGAAGCGTGATCTGATATGAACGTTATCGACCTCAGGAGCGATACCGTCACCCTGCCCACCGATGAGATGATCCAGAGCATCGTCGAGGCCAGGTTCGGTGACGACGTGAGCGGGGAGGACCCAACGGTCAACAGGCTGGAGGAGCTCACATCCGAGATGTTCGGGACCGAGGCCGCGCTCCTCATGCCCTCCGGTACCCAGTCGAATCTCGTCGGGCTGATGACCCACTGCAGCCCCGGGGACGAGGTCATCATGGAGGCCGAGTCCCATATTTACTACTACGAGGTGGGGGGCATGGCCGCCGTTGCCGGGCTCATCCCACGACTGGTAAAGGGCGAGAGAGGTGTGTTCACCGCGGAGCAGGTCCAGGAGGCCCACAGGGGAAATGACATCCACTTCCCCACGCCGACACTGGTGGAGATCGAGAACACCCATAACAGGGCCGGGGGGACGATCTGGACACCTGCCCAGGTGATGGAGGTGGCAGGTGTGGCGAGGGATATGGGGATGAGGACGCACATCGACGGCGCCAGGATATTCAATGCCGCCGTGGCCCTTGGCGTGGACCCGAGCGATTACGGCAGGGAAGTCGACAGCATCTCATTCTGCCTGTCCAAGGGTCTCGCGGCCCCGGTGGGTTCGCTGCTGGTGGGCTCTGAGGAGTATATCAACAGGGCCAGGAAGGCAAGGAAGATGCTCGGTGGGGGCATGAGGCAGGCCGGGATAATCGCCGCGCCTGGTATAGTCTCCCTCACAAGGATGGTGTCGAGGCTGGAGGAGGATCACCGCAACGCCGCGAGCCTGGCGAAAGGTCTCGACTCCATGAAAGGGCTCCTCATCGACATGGCATCGGTCCAGACGAACATCGTTGTGGTGGACGTCTCCGGCACGGGGATGGACGCCGCCGCCTTCACGGATCGTGCCAGGAAGGCCGGCGTGCTCGTCTCCATATTCGGTCCCAGGACAATCAGGTTCGTCACCCATCACGGGATCGTGGAGAGTGACATAGAGGAAGCTCTGACCCGCGTTGAGAGCATGATCCCCTAGCGTCACTTCTTTCTGCCCTTGCCGATTCCAGCGTACACGAAGTCCGCCCTCTCGCACTCATCCGCGTCGAAGAGGTTGCGGCCGTCCACTATCACTCTGGTCCTCATCAGGGATGCCATCTCCACGAGCGTGATCATCCGGTACACGTTGTGATCTGTCACGAATATGGCGCAGTCCGACCCGGAGAGGGCCTCCTCCAAGTCCGAGGTGAGGGGGGCACTGTGTCCCTCGTCAACATAGGGATCGTGCACGATGACGTCGGCCTTGTCCATCAGCGCGTCGATGACCGGAACGGCCGGCGAGTTCCGGGCATCGCCGGAGCCCCTCAAGAAACCCAGTCCTAGGATGGTGACCTTCGGTCTCCGTCCACCCACACCCGCCCGGGCCATGGCATCCCTGGCCAGCTCGACCAGGTGCAGGGGCATGCCGTCGTTGATAGAGCGGGCGGTGGGGATGAGCTTCATGCTCTCCCTTGACACCGCGGATACCAGCAGCCATGGATCCTTGGGTATGCAGTGTCCACCTACCCCCGATCCGGGGAAGTGCATATCGCGGAACGGGGACGTGTTCACAAGCTTCCTGATCTCGAAGGCATCCGCCCCCAGCTGCTCGCATGCTAGGGCCACCTCGTTGGCGAACGCTATCTGGACGTCCCTGTACGCGTTCTCGGCAGTCTTCGTGATCTCCGCCGACACCATGTTCGTCTCGTGGATCTCGGCCTCCACCAGCAGGGAGTAGTACTCCCTCGCCCTCTCTATGGACCTCTGGTCCAGTCCCCCAATCGTCCTCTGGTACGTCCTCATGTTGAGCAGGAGCCTTCCGGGCATCACCCTCTCCGGGCAGTGGACCAGGGAGAAGTCCCTCCCCGCCATCATCCCGCTCTCCTCCTCCAGGGTGGGGAGCACAAGGCCGTCCATCGTGCCGGGTGGTATGGTGGACTCCACCGAGACCAGGGAGCCTCGGGAGAGGTTCCTCCCTATGTCCTTCACGGCCCCCTCGAGCGAGGTCAGTACCGGCCTCCGATCACGATCCATGGGCGTGTCAACGCATACAAAGACGGCATCGGCCCCGGATATCAAGGACGGATTGTCGGTGGCGGTCAGCCTTCCCTCCGAGACGACCTTTGAGAGCAGCTCCGGGAGTCCAGGTTCCTCTCCCCTGAGGGGACTCTTCCCAGCCGCTATGGCGTTCACCCTCTCCCTGTCATTGTCCACCCCCAGCACCCTCAGTCCCCTCTCGGCCAGCTTGCAGGCGATGGAGAGACCCACGTAGCCAAGTCCTACCACGGAAACGGTGTCCCCTCTCATCACACAGAAAAGGGGAATGGTGACAATAAAAGTATCCTCTTGAGCGATACGGTTATAGTCTCAGGTTGGAATTAGATTACGTCTAGCGGGTGGTACCGACGCCTCGGCATCGCTCGGAACGCGAGGGGGATTCGATCTGAAGGGTTGCTCGATCCAGTCCAACGGTGGCCAAGCCAGGTCGGGAGGGCGGCGGTCCGTTGCTGCGATACCCATCCTGCTGGCGGTCTCACTGCTGCTCGCGGCGGTCGGGGTCTGCGGGGGGGAGCCAACCCAGAGCACCGCGGTGGACAACCCCGGTGACGTTGGATACTGGACATCGACCGCCATCTCCATTGACGATCCCCACACCTCCCAGCGCGGCATGGCAGGACAGGACCTGCTCCTTACCTTCTTGGATCAGGGCCCTCCTTCCCCGCCCAGGAATCTCACCTCGTCCCACGGCGATGGGTACATCCTCCTGGAATGGCTCGTGCCGGAGGACATGGGGGGTTCGTATGTCTACATCTACGAGGTGTACCGGGGTCTTGCCCCCGACGAGATGGCCACCATGGGCACCGTGGGGAACGTGACCTCGTACAACGACAACTCGGTGGAGAACGGGGTCACCTACTACTACAAGGTGAGGGCCAGGAACAACCAGGGTTGGAGCGAATTCTCCTCCGTGACATCGGCCACACCGTACGGGACCCCGGACGCCCCCACCGGGCTTGAGGCCGAGACCTCGGAGGGGCAGGTGGAGCTGGACTGGAACGCGCCAGCGGATGACGGGGGCAAGCCCGTGGAGAACTACAGGGTATACAGGGGCCCATCGTCCTCTCAGCTCTCCCTCCTGACCATCATCGGGAACGTCACCCAGTACACCGACGGTAACGTGAGCGACGGCAACACCTACGTCTACAGGGTCTCCGCCCTCAACGATGAGGGGGAGGGGCAGTACTCCTCCACGGCCCAGGTGACGCTGGAAGGCGGGGGCGGCGACCTGACACTGCTGATAACGTTGGTGGCCGCGGCCGCCATCGCCGTCGTGGTGGTCGCGTTCCTCGTGATGAGGAGGAGATCCTAGAACGCCACCCCATTGGATATCGCGCAGCGGGGGGGTGGGTCCACCGTGAGCACGAGAAGTCTCATCCGACCGGGGGCCGTCCAGCTTGGTGGGCGCAAGTGAGGACGATCCAACGGCACTCGCGCATGGTTATGGATGATCTGAGGGGTCCCGCTGCCCACGGTTCCAACGGGACATTGAATTACGAGGGATTCATCGATCACCATTTCAACGATCCGGGTCTTTGCCATGCAAAACCGAGTATCAAAGCG
>CAZQLP010000040.1:10329-13988 GCA_964594225.1 uncultured Methanomassiliicoccales archaeon | reverse complement strand
TCATCATCATCGGCGGAGGGTTCTATTTGGTCAGACGCCGATACATGATCGACGATGTTTTCGTAATATTCCAGGACGGGTGCCTTATATCCCACGAGAGCAGGAGGCTCAAGCCCGGTGTGGATGACGAGCTCTTGAGCAGCATGTTGGTGGCCATACAGGAGTTCGTGAAGGACTCTTTCAAGGACGAGGAGGAGACGGGCATCAGGAGACTGGACTTCGGGGAGAAGACGGTCCTTGTAGAGAAGGGCATGAACGTGTACATGGCTGTCGTGCTGCATGGAAGAGGTGGAGAGAATGTTCAGCAGAGGATGCAGACCGTACTCGGCAGCATAGAGGATGAGTTCGGGGAGGTCCTGTCGGAGTGGAACGGCGACCTGGAAAGGGTCAGAGGAGTGAAGGAGCGCTCTAGGGATCTGTTGAACAGCGGAATAATGGGCAATCTGGTCAATAGAGGCAAGAACGATTCCAATAGTGTTGAGAGGGTTGGAGAGGACAAGCACTGATGTCATTTTGCCTCCGAAAAAAGGTTTTTATCATATCTCCATTCACTAATGGATGATTGACTGGGTTGACCTAGCCATCGTCCTGGTGCTATGCCTGACACTTTCGATGCTCTCGTTCAGGTTCGGCCTTCTTACGGCCAGTGGGAGCATATCTGCCTTCGCACTGGGAATAATCATTGGGTGGATGGGCTCGATCGGCTGGCTCCTGATACTGGTTTTCTTCACCGTCTTCGGGTTCATTGTGACGCAGTACAGGATCGAGGAGAAGACAGCCATGGGCCTGCAGGAGGGGCGGAAGGGTGAGAGAACATACCGAAACGTCCTGGCCAATGGGCTGGTTCCTGCCCTGATAGTCATCGTCTCATTAGTCATGGGGGTCCAGCACGAGGCCATCCCCGCAATAGTGTTCCTTTCGGCCATCAGCGTGGCCGTCTCTGATACCATGGGAAGCGAGATGGGCATACTCAGTCCCAATGTCCGGCTGATAACCACCATGGAGAACGTTTCCCCCGGGACGGATGGCGGGGTGTCTATCTACGGCACGGCATGGGCATTCCTGGGCGCCTTGGGTGCGTCGATTTTCGGCTGGATAGTGCTTTTTCCGGACGACCTGCTTAACCCACTGGTTCTCGTGCCCGTGTTCATCGGTTTCCTGGGTTGCAATGTTGACAGCCTGATAGGCGCTACCCTAGAGCGAAGGGGTTACTTGGGAAAGCTGGGTAACAACATGCTCTCCATGGCCATAGGTGCATTGATCTCCCTGGCTATTCTGCTTTCCCTCTGATGTTCGTGCATGTGGATTTTCGATCGTCCGATATCCATTTCCCTCTATACCGATAGTATAATTTACGTTATGTTCATTCACCATTCGATAGGTCGTGTCATCAAATTTTGGCAGTAGATCGTTCAGTAGACAGGTGGTCAGATGCAGATCGATATCAAGCCCGGCAACTTCTATCTTCTCAAGGAGAAGAAGGCCGACAAGATATTCATGCTGTACAAGATGATGACAGAGGCAGGGAAAATGGTCCTCTGCGTCAGCAGGATACATCCCGATCAACTGAAGGAGGATTTCGGTATCCCCCTGGATCGATCATTATGGCTCTCTAACACCGTGGGCGAGAGAACGATCAATCCCCTGAACGTCGGCATACTGACCGACAGGCTGTTCCGCTACTTCGAGGCAGGTGATCAGAGGGTCGTCCTGCTCGAGGGGCTGGAATACATGGTGATGCAGAACGACTTCGGCAAGGTGCTCAGGCTGACAAACTACCTGTACGAGTCCGTGACGGTGACCAAAAACATGCTGGTGATGTCCCTAGATCCAAGGGCGTTCTCGCCCAAGGAGCTCGCGTTCCTGGAAAAAAGCGCTTACATCATCGACGAGAAGGACAAGATATCCATCCCCAAGGCTTGATGCCGTCAGTGGCAAACGGGAAGGTATTTATACAACAATTTCATTCTGGCGCAATTGGAATGGTATGACGGCCATAGCGGCGGGGTCACACCTGGTCTCATCCGAACCCAGAAGTTAAGTCCGCCTGCGTTCCTGGTTGTACTGTGGTGCGCGAGCCCACGGGAACCCTGGAAAGCTGTCAGCCCTTCCAATTCTTATCTTACTCCCTTTGGGGCAGCTCATGACCATCCCCGCCACCAATTCTCTCAGATCGTCAACGGCTTACTCTAGGGAAGAAGGGAAAATAAAAAACAGGAAAGAAGGGAGATTAACTCCCGTTTAGGTTTCTTTTGGTTAGGCTTAAGCACTCTCCATTAGGAGAGGCTACGCCGGCACCTCTGGTGTGGGATTGGGGTCTGCGCAGGGATCCTGGAAGATGAACACCGCCCAACCATCGCCTGACTCTATCGTCACGCCATGGTAAGTTCCGTTAGCGAAGGCCCAGTTGACGATGCCATCGCCTTCGAAGCAGAAGGGTATGGTGTAATCTACCGATACTTCCCAGCTCTCGCCGATATCCAGCTCACCGATGGACCACTCCATCTCCAGGAACGGATCCCAGACCGTGACGTCGCTGAGAGGGACCTCGCCGGTGTTGGTGACATTGATCACGAAAGTGATGGTGTCACCGGGCACGGCCATCTCTGGTCCGGTCTTGATGATCGTAAGCTCCTGTACGAGGATCGTCACCTCATGACAGTCCTCATCGTGAGTGAAACATTCCCTGGGCACGAATGTACCGTAGTACCAGGCATCCACCTTTGCCCAGTTGGTGAAGTGCTCGCACTCCCAACAGAGCGGTATGGTGAATTCAACGTAGATGGTATAGAACTCACCCACGTTAAGGCACTCGATATACCAATCGAGCTCAAGGTATGGATCTGTCACGGTGATGTTCTGTAGAGGAACGTTGCCGTCGTTGACCACAGTAATCTCGAAGTCTATTGTCTCCCCTCTCACCGCGGTCTCGGGACCGGTCTTGATGAGATCGATGTCAGGCTTGGCTATGAAGACCTCGTGCGTTGCCATGTCGGACACATTGCAGTGGTCGCCGAAGAGCCAGCTCCATGCGAATACCTCGTTGATCAGCCAATCGGTCTCACAGAAACCGTATGGTATGAACATCGAGGTCTCGAACTGCATGGATTCACCGATTTCGAGCACTGGAATTATGGTCTCGAAACCGGTCAGCGGGTCAAGGACGACGACGCACTCAAGTGGCACGTTGCCGCAGTTTGTGACAGTGATGTTAAAGACGACCTCGTTGTCCCAGCATATTTCGACCGGGCCGGTCTTCTCTACATCAATGCACGGGCACATGATGAACACGCAGTCCTCAGCGCTGTCCTCAAGGACGCAGTGACCGTTGTCGTAGACGTCAGCGATAACGAATACCTCGTTGCAGAGGAAGTCACCCATTTCCTGGAAACACCAGTCCGCCGGTACAATGTACTGCACTACCTGAGACCAGTTCTCCCCAACGGGGATGTAAATGCCAGTCTGGTAGAAGCCGATCGCGGGATCGTCAACGGTAACGTTCACAAGTGGGATGTTACCGGTGTTCCATACCTCGATCAGCCAGGAAGTAGTGTGGTTGGCGGCGCTGAACTCGTCGAGCGAGGTCTTGGCAACCTCCATGCTCGGGCAGTGTATGAAGACGCAGTTTTCGGCCGTGTCGTCTAGGACGCAGTGGCCGT
>CAZQLP010000040.1:0-10229 GCA_964594225.1 uncultured Methanomassiliicoccales archaeon | reverse complement strand
GAACTGACCGAGCTTGATCTTGGTGACCTCGAACGATGGGCAGTGTATGAAGACGCAGTTTTCGGCCGTGTCGTCTAGGACGCAGTGGCCGTTGTCGTAGACGTCAGCTGACACCCAGACAACATTGCATACACCCTCACAATCGCCCTCGCACCAGTCCGCCGGTACGGTGTACTCCACGATCTGTGTCCAGCTCGCTCCGACATCAAGGTAGATGCCGTCGATGTCAAGTCCGACGAGCGGATCCCATACGGACACGTTCATTAGCGGGATGTTACCGGTGTTGGTAACGTTGATCTCCCACTGGATGACGTGGCCAGGAGCGCTGTAGTTGAACTGACCGAGCTTGATCTTGGTGACCTCGAACGATGGGCAGTGTATGAAGACGGTATCCGAAGCACTGGCGTAGAGCACGCAGTGCCCATCTCCGTAGACGTCCGCAAAGGAGTCCGCGAAGTTGTAGAAGAATCCGTCTTCCTCGAACGCGCAGAAGTCCGCTGGTACCAGTGTCTCGACGATGAAGTAGCGCCACTCATCCGGTTGCAGATCCAGAGCCTGGAGTTCCCAACCAGATAGTATTGTGATGGAGGACCCGTACTCGGGGAAGTCCCAGAGATCGAAGGATGCGATCGGGACGTTGCCGGTGTTGTGGACCGCAATCTCCCATGTGATTACATGGTTCGGAGCGCTGTAGTCGACAAGAGCAGTCTTGAAGAGCTCGAAGCTGGGGCAGTGGATGAAGACGCAGTCCTCGGCAGAGCCGATAAGGATGGCGTGGTCATTGTCATATACGTCGGCGGTCACGAAGACCACGTTGCATACGCTGTCACACTCCCCCTGCTCGCACCAGTTCGCGGGCACATCGTAGGTGACCACTTGGGACCAGGTGGCGCCCACGGGTATGGTCACGCCATACCAGGCGTCGCTGGTCAGCGGGTCATCTATGTCCACGGACATGAGTGGCACGTTACCGGTGTTGGTGACGTTGATTACCCACTCGATTGTGTGGCCGGGAGCGCTGAAGTCGAACTCGCCGAGCTTCTCCTTGGTCACTTCCATGCCGGGCATGGCAACGAAGACGCAGTAACTGTCATAGTCAGTGAATATCGCGTGGCAGTAGAACCACTCGATATTCACGATATTGCAGATCAGATCGCCTTCCTCGTTGATGTCCTGCACGGTCACGATCATCGGGATATCGTAGTACTTGACCTCTCCGGGATTAAGTGAAACGACCTCGCTGATGCATAGCATGGAGTCGTTCACCCAGATATCTAGGGGCACGTTACCAGTGTTGGTAACCGTGATGTTCCAGATAATCTCGTGTCCCAGACCGATTTCGCTGATGGCGACTAGGTTGCCATCGAAATCGTGCAGTGCTACCTTCACTACGTTGGCATCGGGATTGACCACGAAGATGCAGTCGTTAGCGTTTTCGGTGAACCAAGCGTGGCAGTAGAAGTACTGCACCACGACCTCATTGCAGATCGTCCATGGATCGCAGAAGTCATCCACGATGGGTTGGTACATGACGTCCCAGTAGGCGGACTCGCCTGGCATCAGAGAGACCTGCTCGCTCATGCATAGCATGGAGTCGTTCACCCAGATGCCCACAAGGGGCACATTGCCGGTGTTGGTCACGGTGATGTTCCAGATCATCGGATGACCCAGAAGCATCTCTTCGATGGTATATCCCGCAAGGCACAGAGCCTGCTTCACGACCGTAATCTCGGGGTCTGCGATGAAGACGCACGATTCGTCCGCCTCCTCGAACCAGGCGTGGCAGTAGAAGTACTGCACCACGACCTCGTTGCAGTAGATGTCATCGATTGGCAACACCATTACCACATCGTCGATCTCCACGGACCATGTCTCACCGATGCCAAGGCTTATCTCCTGGGAGAAACCGAGCTGGGTATCGTTGACCCAGACGCTTCCCAGGGGAACATTGCCTGTGTTGGTCACGGTGATGTTCCAGTAGAAATCGTGTCCGAGCATCATCTCGTCAATGACGAAACCAGCCGGGCAGTAGGGTATCTTGCTGACCTCTATGTCGGGCATGGCGATGAAGACGCAGTCCTCCGCGTACTCGTAGTACCAGACGTGACAGTAGAAGTACTCCACATCCACGATGTTACAATAGAAATCGGGCATGATGATTAAATCCACGACGGCATAGGTGGGCATCTGTACCATGTCGGCTAGCTCGAAGGATGTGCACTCACCCACAGCGAGTGAGACCATCTGGCTGAAGCCGAGTTGGGTATCGTTGACCCAGACCATGTCAAGGTCGACGTTGCCCACGTTGCAGACACTGATGTTCCAGTAGAACGCGTGTCCAGGAGGGAGCTCCTCGATGGGGAATCCCTCGACGCAGTATGCCTGCTTCGTCACGCTGATATCTGGCTGAGCCACGAAGATGCTGTCGCTGTCCGATTCGTCGAGCAGAGTGGATCCGAACCAGGCCTCAACGAAAACAGTGTTCTCGATGAAGTCGTTCACGTCCATGTCAACTTCGCTCACGATGTACTCAAGCCAGAACTCGGCACAGTAGCCGGATTCGATTACGCCGTTCCAGCTGAAGCCGAGTCCAAGATCGGTGTCGTTGACCCATGTGTCCAGAGCGACGTTACCGATATTGCAGACCTGGACATACCAGAATATGGTGTGCCCGAGTCCGATCTGGTCGATCTCGTCGTACGATCCGTACTCACATACGGCGGTCTTGTAGACCTCCACTTCAGGTGCCGGGGGTTGTCCTTGTTTAAGTTCAATGCACTCGCAATCCCAGTCCTCTACCTGCACATCACCGCTCCAGCCATAGGCTATTGCGATGGAACAGATCTTTGGATAGGGCCAGTCGTTAGGTATCGTGTAGTCGTCAGTGAAATTCCAGTATTCTCCAACTTCCAGTGGCTCACCACGAATCTCGTTCATACCGGAGACCGCGTCGATGACGCTCACATCATAGAGTGTTGAGTCGCCGCAATTGAAGACCGAGTACTCGAAAGTAATGGTCTCTCCCCGGTAGGCCTCAGATGGAGCCTCCTTGGTCAGATCAATACAAGGATTGCTCACTTCCTGGGAAACTGCCTGCATGCCTAGTGCTACGACGCTAATCATCAGCACGGCTACAAGCACCACCAGTGAAGCTACAAGCCTTGTCTGTGCTTGTCTGTTTATTGAATTCCCCCCTGAAAGTCTGTGGCCATTTATCTTGATTTGAGAGTATATATGTTTTGTGATTATTGATAATGAACATATGAAAGGATATGGGTAATGATAACCTATGTAAAGACAAAGATAAATTATTTTATTATTATCATACTATATAATCAAAATTGAAATTTCATTGAATTGTATAATAGCTGCTATTATTTAAATGGAATATTGCAAGTGCATTAATATTCCATTTGATTATCAAGAATGCAAATGCGATTTTAATTGGTTAATTGGGAATAATATAAAATACCATTCCTCAATTCACTTCTGGGATGAATGCTCATCAGATTGTCAGTAGCCAAATGATATCGAGAGCATTCTTGACATACCAGGCCTGGTATGAACGCAGGAACGATTCCATAATATCCGTTGAACGTTTGGTTATTATGATTCCAGCGGGAAACATTATAAAGACGAATATGCTCATTCAAGAAGGACCAGGTGCTCCCAATGGAAATCGATCCCACTCTGAGGGCGATCATACTGGTCTCGATAATGGTCGGACTGGTCCTGCTGGTATATTTCGAGCTGAGATATATGAGAAAAAGGAGGAAGCCTAAGGTTGACGCCCAGCTCGCGAAGGACGAGGCATACAACTCGCTTGTCACTTCCAGAGCGGTTGCCAGGATCCTGGACGGTGAGGGAAAGGACATCTCGAGGGCGGAACAGCTGATATTTCAGGCCGAGAACGCATACTCCAGGGGAGAGTACTTCAGGACGAAACAGCTGGCCTCCGAGGCCAAGAGGGATCTCGAGAGTTCAAGGGAGCTCATTGAGCTGGAGGATGAAGGAGAGCTCGACAAGATCATTTCCAAGGGAGTTGATAAAGAAAGGGATGAGACCGTGGAGAAGAAGACCCTCTATGAGGAGGAGAAGAACCTGCCGGACAACTACCTGCAGGCCAAGTTCATGATCAAGAATGTCGAGCGGGAGATGGATCGGGCAAGACCGGGGGGAACGATCACAAAGGAGGTTGAAGAGCTTCTGCGTACGGCCGTGAAGCACTTTGATATCGGTGATTACACGGAGGCCCTGAGATACGCCTGCAAGGCCGAGAAGATCTTCTCAATAACGGAGACCCAGTTCATAGGCGCCGCCAGAGATGAGAAAACAGCACAGATCGAGGAGCCGGAGGTCACAGCGGAGGAAACTTCCCAGGAGGAGGAGCTCGATGTGGAGATGGTCACGATTGCGGAGAACATAGTTTGCAGCAAATGTGGCTCCGTCCTGGAGAAGGATGACTTGTTCTGCAACCAATGCGGGGCAAAGGTGGAGAGGAAATGCAGCTACTGCGGCAACATCTTGAAGGAGGATGACGTGTTCTGCCGCAAGTGCGGCACCAGGGTCAACTGATCCCCGTGGAGCTCAACAGGAACCTCTAACCGCCAGAGAATGTTTTTAAGGGCCCCCCGATTATCGAATGATGAACATGATACTGGTCAAACTAGGCGGAAGCGTCATAACCGACAAGACAGGGCTCAGAGTATTCCGCGAGGATCAGACCAAGAGACTGGCACTCGAAATCTCACGTTCCGGGAAGGAGGTATTCCTCATCCATGGAGCGGGTTCATTCGGTCATGTCCTGGCCCATAGGCACTCCCTTCAGAACGGGTTCAAATCCAAGGATCAGGTTCAGGGACTGGCAAGGGTGATGAGCGACGTCAGGGAACTGAATCAGAAGGTGGTCGAGACCTTCGAGAGGAGTGGGATTCCATGTGCCTCTATCCCTCCCAGCGCGGTCGCCGAACTGGATGAAGGGATACTTGTCCACCTGCCCACGCACCTGTTCATGGCCTATTCGGAACTGGGGCTGATGCCCGTGACCTTCGGTGATGTGTGCCTGGACAGGACCAGGGGATTCGGCATATGCTCCGGGGACCAGCTGATGGAATGGCTTGCCAGGGAGTTCCGACCTGAAAGGGTGATATTCTGTGCCGACGTCGATGGCATATTCACCTCCGACCCTAACGTGGATCCGAAAGCGGAGATCATCCATGAGGTCGATGAGAGAACGCTAGAGGGACTCCCCAGAACGAAAAGGTACCTGGACGTCACCGGTAGCATCTACGGCAAGATCGAATCGATGCTCAGGATATCATCACATTCCATGGACTGCATGGTGATCAACGGCCAGGTAGGGGGTAGGCTGGAATCCGCCCTCGGTGGGGAAGAGGTTATAGGTTCCAGAGTGATTAGCAGTGGTTGAAATGAGGAAGATAGAGGGAAGAAAGGCTGACCACATAGACCTGGTCCTAAGGGAGGATGTGCAGCATGCCTACAATCATTGGGATGATGTGCAGCTCGTCCACAACGCTCTGCCCGAGTTGAACCTCGACGATATCAATACCGAGACCGAGTTCCTGGGCAGCAGGCTGGATTACCCCATCATCGTGACCGCCATCACGGGTGGATATCAAGAAGCAGAGGAGATTAACCGCCACCTGGCCGAGGCCTGCGAGCGGCTCCAGATTGGTATGGGCGTGGGAAGCCAGAGGGCAGCCATCGAGAGCGGCGATGCCTCCAGCTACTCGGTCCTCAAGGATTATGACATACCTCTCAGGATCGCGAACATTGGGGCCCCACAGCTCATTTCCCAAAAGGGAGAGGAGATGCTCTCGATGGACGGGGTCTCAGAGGCCGTGGATATGATCGACGGGCACTGCCTGGCGGTGCATCTCAATTTCCTGCAGGAGGTCGTCCAGCCAGAGGGTGATACCGATGCCCGGGGCTGTCTCGAGTCCATAAGGACATTGGCCAGGGAATTCAGGGTGATCGTCAAGGAGACCGGCGCGGGGATCTCGACGGAGGTCGCTACCCGTCTCAAGGGAGCGGGAGTGATGGGGATAGACATCTCGGGGGCGAGCGGTACGAGCTTCTCGGCGGTAGAGAAGTTCAGGGCCGAGAGCGCTGGCGATGCGAGGGGAGTCAGATTGGGCTCGACCTTCAGGGAGTGGGGAATACCCTCCCCTGTATCAGTCATGTGGGCCCAGGTGGGTCTTCCCCTGGTGGCAAGTGGGGGGATGTCCACCGGCCTGGATGTGGCCCGTGGGATAGTGCTGGGGGCGACATGTGGGGGCCTGGCCGGTGCGATCATGAGCGCGGCAGTTGAATCGGCCGACAGGGTGGAGGAGGAGCTGAGGGTCATCATCGAAGAACTCAAGGCGACCATGTTCCTCACGGGATGCGGGAACCTGAAGGAGCTATCTGCCGCGGATTATCTTATAACTGGAAGGACTGGGGAATGGCTGCTCGATCACGATGAGGTGTTGTGATTGGATGTGGTAGTTGAGATCCTCAAGCGCGCAAGGATGCTGGATGAAAGGTTGCTCTCCTATCTGGAGGAGGGGGAATCAGAGAAGCTGTTGAAGGCCGTGAGGCACTACCCGGAGTCAGGTGGGAAACGTCTGCGACCAGTGTTGGCCATGCTGGTGGCGGATGCCATCTCAGGGAACATAGAGAGGGTGCTTCCCTTCGCCTGTTCCCTGGAGATCATCCACAACTTCACACTCATTCACGACGACGTGATGGACGGTGACATGGTGAGGAGGGGGAGGCCGGCGATCCATGCGCTTTTCGACGTGCCCACCGCGATAATCGCGGGGGACGCCATGTTCGCCAGGGGATTCGAGGTCCTGGCGATGACCGATGTCCCCCCTGAGAGGATGAGGGAGCTGTTCACCATCGTGGCTAAAACGGTCTGGGAGATCGCCGAGGGACAGCAGCTGGACATCGATTTCGAGAACTCGGGCCAGGTTACGGTGGACCAGTACCTAAACATGATCGAAAAGAAGACCGCCGTCCTTTTCGCCTGCGCCGCCAAGGGGGCGGCTATCATCGCCGAGGGCACGGGGGAACAGGAGAGGAACATGCACGAGTACGCCCGCCTCCTTGGCCTCGGATTCCAGATATGGGATGATGTCCTGGGGATCACCGCCGACGAGGAGAAGCTTGGGAAGCCCGTGGGAAGCGACATCCGGAACGGAAAGAGGACGCTTATAGTCCTCCACGCCCTGGAGAACGCGGATCTGGAGAGGAGGGAGATGCTCCTCTCCGTCCTGGGCCGGGAGGATGCCACGGACCAAGAGATATCGGAGGCCATCCATACTCTTCATGACCTGGGGAGCATCGAGTTCGCTAGAAGCATGGCCATCGAGTACGCCGACAGGGCCAAGGAATGCCTGGAGTGCCTCCCGGAGTCCGAGAGCAGGGAGCTGCTGAAGTCCCTGGTTGACTTCTCGGTCAAGAGGGACCTCTGATCAGCAGACGATCCCGTCCTGCACGATCCTGAACTCGGCCGCGATACCCTCGGCCATATGACGGTGCTTCATGATCACCGCCCTCCTCTTGCCCTGTCCCACCTTGTCCAATCGCACGATGGCCTTGGCACAGTGATGGAGCGCGTGGCCTCCCAGGGCCTCGTAGGTCCCCGTATCCACGTCGGTGAAGACCTGCGATGTGATGATGACCGGTATTCCCATGCGCCGGGCTGCCTGGAGGAGGAAGGCCGACTGTCCCACCATCGTCTTCCGAGAGTCTCCCCTACTGGCCGTTCTATAGTACATGGATATGGAGTCGACCACGACGAGACCGATATCATCGTTGCTTCCTGCCAGCTTGACCGCCTTCTCCACCATCCTCTCCTGCTCGGCGAAGCTGTGGACCTCGCTGATGAGAATGTTCTTGATCACGGAATCGAAATCGTCACCGCAGATCTGCCTCATCCTCTCCAGTGATAGGCCCTCTGTGTCGATGTAGATCACCTTCTTACCCTGAAGGGCGATGTTACGGGACATCACAAGGCACAGATTGGTCTTTCCAGTACCCGCCTCCCCATAGAGAAGGGTCACGCAATCAGTCTCCAGACCTCCGTCCAGGATCGAGTCAAGAGAGTCGCAGCCGAAGGGGATGTCGTCCACGAATTGTGAACGCTGTGGTTGATGATAACAGTTGTTGCTACTTCCTCTCGTCCTCCTTGATCGAGCGGATGTCGTCAATATCGTACGTTCCATCCTGGGTTTCCGGTCTCTTCAGGAAATACATCGGAATGGCCGCGATGAACATCAGCGCCATTATGACCAGGACGATGATGATCACCGCGAACACGATGAAGATGAATATGGCAATCAACAGAGGCCATCCCATGAGCAGTAGCCACGCTCCAATGATGACCAGGATCACGGCCGCGATCAGACCCAGTACCGCCAGGATGTGTTTGGATTCCGTGATATCACCCAAAGTTGATCAAAGAGCTGTTGCCGCTCTGCTTGGGCATAAAGGGGACGAGAGCATTGGCCAGCTGGGCGAGTGTCAGTGACTGGAGCACGACCTTGCCCGGACCGTGGAGAGTGGTCACGAAAAGCCCCTCGCCGCCGAACAGGGCGGTTTTGATCCCGCCCGCGGCCTGTATGTCATACTGGACGCTGGACTCCCATCCAACGCAGTGGCCGGTGGACACTTTGGTCATCTGCCCCGGCTGGAGGTCGAACTCGATCAGATCCCCAGCGGCGTGGATGAAGACCATGCCCTCCCCGCGGGTCCGCTGGAGTATGAATCCCTCGCCGCCGAAGAATGTGGCTCCCAGCTTCTTCTGGAACGCGATGTCCAGATCGATGGTGTTCTCCGCGCACAGGAAGGAATCCTTCTGGAGTATCCACTCCTTGCCGCCCCGGAGATCGATCGACATGATTTTACCGGGCACGTTTCCCGCAAAGCCAGCGAGTCCAGTGCCGCCCTGGGCCTTGAACTCGGTCATGAAGAACGATTCTCCGGTCATCTTCCTCTTGATACCCTTGAGGAAACCGCCCTTCATCTTGGCCTCCATGGACACGTTGCCACTCATGTACGTCATTGCCCCGGCCTCAGCGTAGACTATCTCGCCGGGCATGATCTCCAGGTTGACCACCTGGAGATTATCACCGGTTATGGAATATTTCATGAGTATCGGGACTAACTAGGTCGCATCATTCATTAAACTTGTTTTCCATCTCTCAATATAGAGAATCATCTGATCGCCTGAACGTGAGGAACATGACCGCCCCCACGAGGAGTATCAGGGCCATGACCATCAGGCCTAGGTCGTAGTTGCCGGTCATGGCCACCGCTGTCCCGATGATCATGGGCCCCACGAACCCCAGGCCGTTGGATAGGCCATTCATGACTCCGGTGGCGGAGCTCATGAGCTCCTTGGGTACCATTGACTGGAGGATGGCGAATACGTTCACGGGAGCGATTCCCAGGAAGAACCAAAGGGCCCCAAGGACAAGGATCACCTGCCAGTGGCCGTGGGTGATGGAGACGAGGAACAGGGTGACGGCGCACATGAACACGAAGACGGTAGTGAGGAGAATCCTTCTCCCGGTCCGGTCGCTTATCCACGCCCCGATGATCATCCCTGCAATCCCCCCGACGTATGGGAGGGAAGCGGCCCACACCAGCTCCTCGATCGAGAATCCCCTTGCCATCTCCAGGTAGGTGGGCAACCAGAGGGAGAGCCCCCACCAGACGAAGTTGACGGTCATGAAGGCGATGGTGAGCAGCAGTATCCCCTTTATGCCCAGAGCCTCCCTTATGCTCCGAACTGTCTCGCTGATCAATCTGGAGAGGCTGGGCTTCTCGAAGACCCGATCACCCTGGGGGGAGTCCCTAATGTAGATCCACAGCGGAATCAGCAGGACAAATCCAACCGCCGCCACGATGAAGAACATCACCTCCCAGCTGGTGAGGAGAATGAGGGGGAGAAGCAGTATGGGAGCCAAGAGGGCCGAGACGAAGCCCGAGCTAAGATGTATGGCGTTCACCCTGGAGCGGCAGGAGGGCTGGAACCAGGCCTGGGTCAGCTTGCTGGCACTTGGATACAGTATGCCCTGGGAGAGCCCCAGCAGAATCCTTGAGATGAGTATCATGGCGTAGATGAACCCGACGGCGCCGGTCAGGAGGGTGAAAGCAGAGGAGAGGGCTATGGTGACCAGCAGTCCCCTCCTGGGACCGAAGTAGTCCACCAGGGGAGA
>CAZQLP010000039.1:10040-14095 GCA_964594225.1 uncultured Methanomassiliicoccales archaeon | reverse complement strand
GAGTTCTACACGATAATGGGAGTGCTGGTCGATGCCACCGAGCTCATAAGGAAGGGAAAGGAGTGACCCTCATGGATCGTACTGGACGAGGACCTCCTCGATCTCCTCATCCACCTGTATGCTCTCATTCACACCTGACCGATCGGCAGCAATCTCCGCTATGCCAGTGATGACCGCTATGACCCTGATCTGCCCCTCGTGGGCTTCGTCGATCCTGGTCCCGCAGATCAGGTTCGCTTTGGGGTCAAGGTTCTGGGTCATCCCCCTGATGACCTTGTCCACCCGCTTCAGGGTCAGGTTGCTGCCGCCCGTGATGTGTATGAAGGCACCTGTGGCCCCGTCCAGATCTATGTCCAGGAGAGGGTTGTTGAAGGCGTCGATCACCACACCCTCCGGATCGGAGCTCTCCCCGTAGAGCAAGGTGGATATCCCACCATGACTCAGGACGTTGCAGAGATCGGCGAAGTCAAGATTGATCAGGGAGGGCTTGGTGATGGCCTCCACGAGTCCCCTGATCATCTCGGAGATTAGCAGATCCATTACCCCTAGGGCCTGCTCCATAGGCACGTTGGGCACCATGTCCAGGAGCCGGTCGTTGTCCAGGGCCAGAAGGGTGTCGGAGTTCTCATTAAGCCTTCTGATCCCCCTTGTGGCGGTCTCCATCCTTGCTCCCTCGGAATGGAAAGGCATGGTCGCGATGGATATGACAAGGGACCCAAATCGCTTGGCAAGCTCCGCCACGACCGGGGCGGCCCCTGTGCCCGTGCCTCCCCCCATGCCCACGATTATGAAGGTGAGATCCGCCTCCTGGAGCATCTGGTTCAAAGCGTCCATGGCGTTGTAGGCGCAACGCATCCCCACGTCGGCATTGCCCCCCGCCCCCATACCCCTGGTCACACCAGCCCCTATCAGCAGCCTCTTGTCCGCCTTTATGGTCTTAAGGTGACGTTTGTCAGTGTTGATGGCGATTGTGTCCACTCCCTCGATGCCGATGTGGTTGAGCCGATGGATGCTGTTGCATCCGGCACCCCCACACCCGATCACCAGTATCTTGAGAGAACGTAGTTCCTCGTCTATGTACTCATCACCGTAATGGTTCCATCGCATCTTCGTTGCCCCGTGCATCCCAAACAGGGGTTCACTTCATCTCTTCCATGGCGCGGGTTATCCGCTTCCTGATATACTCCCTGATCGCATTTCTTATCGCGTCATCGATCGAGATCGAGTCGCCCTCTTGGACAAGCCCCTCCAGCTCGACGACGTTTCCCTTGGGCAGCTCTACCGTCACCCTCTCGATGTAATCGGGGGTGAAGTGCTTGTCCACGAAGCTGTCTATGGCGGCCCTGATAGCATCGGATACCGTGGGGTGCACCTCATTCCTCACCAGCAATTGCAGGGCTTCCAGCTTGTCGGACGGAATCCTAACGGTGATTCGCTCGGTATCGGTCATGACACAACTCTTCGCACATATTGTCCGACGGTGAAGTGACAACCGTCTGACATTTGTCATTATGTGTATTTATGTATATAATCCTCTCGCTAATCCTGCATTGTTAAGTTGTTGTTGGTGAATCTGGAGACCCTCATCTGACAACGAGTGATCCAAGTTTGCATATGCACAACGGAACATGAGACGATGCTGGAAGGGGCATGCCCCGAAATCGTGCCAAATCATGGCGTTGAATGACCGTGCCTCCCACCCAAACGGTTCCTAAAGAAGATGTCAATTCAGGTTTTCATTTGAACAGATGAAAAATCATTCGTGCAAGAATTTTAAAATTGTAAATCGATTACTTATTGGACATCTGCCATTACACATAAGGTATATAAAGAGGTATTTAAATACTCGGCGAGGTGGTTCAATGGCCAAGATCAAGATCGAGAACGTCGTGGCGTCAACATCTCTAGGCGAGGAACTCGACCTCCAGTCAATCGCCCTTGCCCTGGACGGCGCCGAGTACGAGCCCGAGCAGTTCCCAGGACTCATATACAGGCTCAAGGAACCCAAGACAGCTACCCTTCTGTTCAGGAGCGGGAAGGTCGTGTGCACGGGGGCAAAAAGCCTTGATGATGTCAAGGTCGCCATCAGCAAGGTCGCGAAGCAGATCGAGACAGCGGGTATCAAGATCACGATAGAACCGGTAATAGAGGTCCAGAACATCGTGGCATCCTCGGACCTCGAGCAGGAGATCAATCTCAACGCCATCGCCATCTCCTTGGGACTGGAGAAGGTGGAGTACGAGCCCGAGCAGTTCCCCGGGCTGGTGTACAGGATAGACGTGCCCAAGGTCGTCGTTCTGCTGTTCGGATCCGGCAAGCTGGTCTGCACAGGCGCCAGGAAGCCCCAGGATGTGGAGGAGGCCGTCAGCAAGATCACCGTGGAGCTCAGGGCGGCCGGTCTGCTCAGGTGAGCATGAACTTTCCAGTACTGGACAACCACATACACCTCCAGCCCAAAGGGAGGAACGTAGAGGCCATCAAGGATTTTAAGCGCGTGGGCGGTACCCATGCCATACTTTCCCACCTGCCCTACGATGAGGTGCCCATCAGGAACGCGGAGGACTTCAGGGAATCGTACGAGATCACCACGGGCATCGCCGACAGGTGCAACCGGGAGACGGGCGTGAAGGTGGAGGTGACCCTTGGACCCTACCCCGTGCTGCTGCTCGGTCTCTCGGAGAAGTACGGGTTGGAAAGGGGGGTCGAGATCATGATGGGCGGCATGGAGATCGCGCAGGAATTCGTCCTCGAGGGAAGGGCGTTGGCCCTGGGCGAGATCGGCAGACCGCATTTCCCCGTCCCTGGGGATATTCTGGAGGCATCCAACCGGATCATGATGTACGGCATGGAGCTGGCAAGGGAGGCCAACTGCGCCGTTGTCCTTCACACCGAGCACTCCGACCCGGAGAAGATGCTGGAGTTCGCCAGGATGGCCGATTCTGCGTCGCTGGAGAGATACAGGGTGGTGAAGCACTACTCGCCGCCCCTGGTGCTGGAGGAGGAGAACCACGGGCTGTTCCCCTCGGTGCTTGCGAGCAGACCGGCGGCGAGGGAGGCAGCGGAGAAGGGAGACAGGTTCCTGCTGGAGACAGACTTCCTTGACGACCCTGACAGACCTGGGGCGGTAATGGACATAAAGACCGTGCCAAAGAGGATGAGATGGCTGATGGAATCTGGACACATGACCGAGGAGCGGGCCTGGAAGGTGCACTCTGAGAATCCGCGGAGGGTATACGGGAAGGAGTTCGACCTACCGCCCTAGGTACCTTATCTGGAACTCCTTGAACTCCCCTCTGTAATCCTCCCAGCGAATATCCACCCCGTCCACCGAGGCGATGGGGTGCTCCTCCCTTAACCTCCTGATGACTTCGAGGATGTCGTTCTCCTCGCCTTCGAACACGGCCTGGACCGAGCCGTCGTCCTGATTCATGACCCACCCTCTCACCCCGAGCTCGATGGAATGCCTGCGGGCGTAGTCCCTGAAGTAGACGCCCTGCACTCTGCCCGTGAACCACGCCTCGGCCCTCTTGAACATGCTATTACTCGAATGCCTTCGACGGAGAAAGATATTTTGCCCAGACCGTTGCAAAAAACTTAATTGATTTACGAAGATATTTATATCGGGTTCCTCAATGGACTGTGAGCATGGGATGCACGCCTCAGCATTTATAGCGGGCGTTTTAATCTTGGAAAGGTGAAGGGTATGAAATCACTGGTTGAGGAAGCCCTGGCCAGAGAGGGCAGGGATCAGGCAGTCATGGAACCACAGGATCCATATTCACAGAATGGCTCGTTCGAGGCGGAGCTCATCGAAATCCTCCAGAAACTGAAGACCAACATCTCCATAATCGGGGTCGGCGGGGGTGGCAGCAACACGGCCGCCAGGACCTGGGAGGAGGGAGTTGCCGGAGCGGAGGTTATTGCGGCCAATACCGATGCGCAGCACCTGCTCTCCATCAATGTCCCGAACAAGATCCTGCTTGGAAAGAGGACCACCCGGGGTCTCGGCGCGGGCGCCCTGCCCCAGGTGGGCGAGGAGGCCGCGAGGGAGGCCG
>CAZQLP010000039.1:0-9940 GCA_964594225.1 uncultured Methanomassiliicoccales archaeon | reverse complement strand
TCAAGACCATCATGAAGGGTGGCGGGGTGGCCATGATCGGCCTTGGAGAGGCCGAGGGCGAGGACCGCGTCGACGAGGCCATCGAGGAGGCCGTCAACTCTCCCCTGATAGACGTTGACATTAGCGGTGCATCCGGGGCCCTAGTGAACGTGATAGGCGGGGAGGACTTGTCGGTTACCGAGGCGGAGCGGGTGGCTGGTGTCATCCAGTCCAGGGTGTCCCCCAATGCCAGGATAATCTGGGGTGCCACGATAGACCCCGCCCTTGAGGACAAGGTGAGGGTGATGGTCGTGATGACGGGCGTCAAGAGCAAGCACATCCTCGGCCCCAAGGAGATGAGGACCGCGGACGATGTCGATGTGGATTTCATACGATAGGAGCGCCCGGGACCCCGCATTCTATATATGCTAGCGAAGAAAGTATTTAATATTGGAACGAGTTGGCGTTGAGCCTATAGAGAGATGTGACCATGGACATCGTTGACAAGTCCTGGGAAGTACAGAAAGACGTCGAGAATCGAGCGAAGAAGCTGGGCAAGGGCAAGTACGGCAGGGTGCTGAGGATGGCCCGGAAGCCCACGGGCGAGGAGTACATCAGAGTGATCGAGATCACTGGCCTCGGGCTGATACTGATAGGCGGCCTCGGATTCCTGATCTACCTTATCTGGACATCGCTTCCCGGACTGTTCAGTTAACACCTATCGCTCTAAGGATTGATCACATGTTCGATGATGAGGAGGAAAACTCGCTCAACGAGGGCCACATGACCGGTTCCGTGGGATTCGCCGGGGATGCCAGCCAGAAGCTGGTCCCTGCCGCGGGCAGGGCGAAGTGGGACTTCCAGCTCCAGGAGAGGGAGGGTAAGAGGACCAAGGTCATCCTATCCCTAGATATCGATGTCGTTTCGGAGGTGGAGGGGGCCGCCGAGTGGTCGGTGCAGCTGAACGGTGCCAGGGGCACCATCTGGACCGACGAGAGTGAGGACTCCCGGCTGGAAATCCGGCTGGAGACGAAGCCAATGCAGCTCGAGCTGGATGTCGAGGCCCCCAAGGGCGCTTCCTTTGGGGATCAGCTCACGGTCACCATGGAGACCTGGCCGGAGGGAAACCCAATGGATAGGAGCACCATGACCTTCTCGGCCAAGGCCAGGCAGTCGATGCTCGCCCTGAAGACCTCGATAGGCCACGAGAAGAACGTGGCCGATTCCGTCTACAGCAAGGCCAAGGGGGGCAAGAGCGGGATATTCGCCCTGCTCTCCCCGGCAAACCTGAGAGGATACGTTCTGATGGAAGCGATGAACACCGACCAGGTGAGGGAGACCATCAAGGGTGTGCGAAAGGCCCGCGGGCTGGTGGAAGGCGAGACAACCTTCGACGAGATCAACCACTTCCTGACCCCCAAACCCCTTGTCTCGGGCATAATGGAGGGCGATGTGGTGGAGCTGGTCGCGGGTCCGTTCAAGGGCGAGAAGGCCAGGGTACAGCAGATCGACGAGGGCAAGGAGGAGATCACCGTCGAGCTGTTCGAGGCCATGGTCCCCATCCCGGTCACGGTCCGGGGGGATCACGTCAGGGTTCTAGAGAAGGAGAGATGAATGAATGTCAGAGACTATCGAGGCTCTTGTTGACGGAGGCAAGGCCAGCGCCGGTCCGCCTCTCGGTCCGGCCCTCGGACCGCTCGGGGTCAACATCGGAGAGGTCATAGGGACCATCAACGAGAAGACCAGGGCCTTCAGTGGAATGAAGGTGCCTATCAAGGTGATCGTCGATCCCAGCACCAAGAAGTTTGAGATCAGGGTCGGGACACCACCGACCAGCGCCCTGGTGCTCAAGGAGCTGAGTCTGCAGAAGGGCTCGGGGAGTCCCAGGACCGACATCGTGGGCGATCTCACCATGGAGCAGGTAATGAACGTCGCCGACATGAAACGAGACTCCCTGCTCGGGACAACGAAGAAGGAGAGGGTCCTGGAGGTGGCGGGTACATGCGTCTCCATGGGGATAAGCGTCGAAGGCAGGCCCGCGAAGGAGATCCAGAAGCTGATAGCCCAGGGAGAGTACGACGAGGTGCTCCTCTCCTGATGCACAAAGCTTATAAATGAATGTCATATTAGAGGGAACCCACCGCTGTAGGAGAGCCATTGGCTCGTATGCACTACAGGAGGGATGCTATTGGCTAATAAGGAGACCGTAAAAGCCGTCAAGAAGGCTCTTGAAAGCAGGAAGAAGCGTGGTTTTCTTGAGACGGTCGACTTGGCCATCAACCTGAGGGATGTCGACCTTTCCGTTCCCAAGAACAGGATACAGGAGGACATTATTCTCCCTCACGGCAGGGGCAGGTCCGTCAAGGTTTGCGTGATCGGCAGCGACGAAATGGCCATGAAGGTCAGGAATGTCGCCAGCCGGGTCATCACGCCGGAGGAGCTGGGAGCCATCGCCGACGACAGGAAGGAAGCGAAGAGGATCGCCAATGAGACCGACTACTTCATTGCGGAAGCTCCCCTGATGCCCACCATCGGAAAGAGGCTTGGCATCGTCCTTGGTCCCAGGGGCAAGATGCCGAAGCCCATTCCACCAGGCGCGGACCCCACGCCCATGATCGACACCCTTAACAAGAGCATCTCCATCCGGAGCAGAGACAAGATGACCTTCCACGCCCCAGTGGGGAACGTGGAGATGGTACCCGAGGAAATCGCCGACAACATCGATTCGGTGATCAAGAGGGTCGCTTCCAGGCTGGAGAGAGGATCCATGAACATCGCTTCCGCCTACGTGAAGACGACCATGGGACCGGCGGAGAAAGTGATCTAGGAGGGTCGATATGGCGCATGTGGCTGCTTGGAAGAAGGAGATGGTGAGCGATCTGAGATCGACCATGACCGAGAACCCCGTCGTGGCCATCGTCAGCGTCCATGGAATCCCTGGGCCGCAGATTCAGAAGATGAGGGCCGATCTGAGAGACTCGGCAAAGTTCCTGATGACCAGGAATAACCTGATCCGGATCGCCCTGGATGAGGCTGCCCAGGAGATAGAGGGCCTGGATGGACTGATGGAGAAGGTCGAAGGTCAATGCGCCGTCGTGGCTACGCACACGAACCCCTTCAAGCTCTTCAGGAGGATGGAGGAAACGAAGGCACCCGCGGCCGCCAAGCCCGGGGATATCGCCCCGGAGGACGTAGTGGTGCCGGCGGGTCCAACATCTTTTCCGCCTGGCCCCATCGTTGGGGAGCTACAGCAGGTAGGGATACCCGCGGCCATTGAGGGCGGCAAGATCGTCATCAAGAAGACCAGAACGCTTGTAGAGAAAGGCGAGCCGATTCCGGAGAACATCGCCAAGGTCCTGCCCAAACTGGAGATCATGCCCATGACCGTGGGACTGAACCTACTGGCAGCTTACGAGGATGGAATCGTCTACGACAAGGAGACCCTCGACATCCCGCCTGGTCACTACCCGTCAATGCTGGCGGCCGCCGCCGGTAACGCACTGGCTCTCGGCGTAGGTGTCGCATACCCGACACCGGTCACCACACCCATATTGATGTCAAAGGCGTACCGGGAGGCGCTCAGCCTCGCTGTCGAGGGCGCGATACCCATCAGGGACAGCATCAGGATGCTGTTGGCCAGGGCGGAATCCCACATGCTGGCCCTCGCCTCGCAGATCCCCGGGCTCGCGGACGACAGGATCGGCTCTAGAGTCGGTGCCGCTCCCGCTTCCGGGGAACAGAAGGACGAGGACGACAAGGAGGAGCCTGAGGAAGAAGAGGAAGAGGTTAGCGAGGAAGAGGCTGCCGCAGGTCTCGGCGCCCTGTTCGGATAATCACAAAAGGAGGTTAAGATATGGAGTACATCTACAGCGCCTTGGTTCTCCACGCCGCTGGGAAGGACGTCACCGATGAAGCGATCACCAGTATTCTGGAGAGCGCTGGTATAGAGGCCGACGCCACTAAGGTGAAGGCGCTTACCGCATCCCTGGAGGGGGTCGACATCGATGAGGCTATCGCCACCACCACGGTCGCTGCCGCAGCTCCGGCTGCCGCTGCCGCTGCTGGCGTGGCACCCGCCGCTGGCAAGGAGTCAAAGGAAGAAGAGAAGGAAGAGAAGGAAGAAGAGGTTAGCGAGGAAGAGGCTGCCGCAGGTCTCGGTGCCCTGTTCGGTTGACCGGGCCAGCTACCCCACCGGATCTTCGCGGGGGCCCCGGCCCCTGCTCACCAAATCCCTTACTCGTTCTCCCGATTTTTCGTTCCCCATATCGAGGTTCGCACTGCTGATGCGATGGGTTTGGGCGAGCCCTTCTGGAGCGGTTCACATCTTATCAATGACCCTGGAGACCTCCTTCTCCAGGAGCGACGCAAGATCCCTCTCTATCTGTTCCCTCATGTCCTCGGGAACCATGGCCACACCCAGTTCGGCGGTCAACTTCCCAAGTCTCATCAGGGCGTAGGTCTCCTTCATCTTTGCTTCCATCATGTCCCCCACAATCCTCTTGGCCTCGGCCTTCAGGTGGGGGTTCTCGTCGAACTTCTGCCTGACGTACTTCTTGATCTCGTCCTTGATGAGATCCTTCATGGCCTCTATGAGCAACTCCTCCGTGTTCACGGATAGCGTGGACTTCAGGAGGGACTCGATGTCAATCCCGTTCATGGACACCAATGCTACCAATGTTGCCTCGCGTATAACTCATTTTCCTCCACTCTTGGGGCGGAGAACCATTATATAATCTCATGGAGGTATGCGCACGACCGGCATGAAATTGGAAGATATTTACAGGACGGCGATCAAGATGGGGATCGAGGCTGATCCCCGCTCCAGTGAGGAAATCCAAAAGGTCCTGGATGAGGCCAAGGAAGGCTACGAGAAGCTGGAAGGGAGGAAGAGGGAGATCCACGACATGGACAACCTGTGGAACCCCTACGCCGACAGCAGGATACTGGTCGGGGAGGGAGAGCGGGAGATCGGCTCCGTCATGGTTGGCGTGGACATCACCCCCGGCGAGGTCGTGCTGGCCGATCGGCTGATGGACAAGGGGAAGGGCGCGGAGGCCATTATCGGTCATCACCCCCGGGGGAGGGCGGCGGCCAACTTCTACGAGGTGATGCACATGCAGGAGAACATGCTGGAGCAAATCGGCGTGGGCATCACCGTGGCGGAGGGGATACTCGCCCCCCGCATCAATGAGGTTATGAGAGGCGTCCACCCCATTAACTACAACCAGTCCGTGGACGCCTGCAGGCTTCTCAATATTCCATTCATGTGCATCCACAGCCCAGCGGACAACCATGCCCAGCGATTTCTCCAGGAGCTGTTCGACGATGATCCGCCCGAAAGGGTCAATGATATCATCGATCAGCTCGGCAACATCCCCGAGTTCGATACCGCCAACCGGGAGAACGCCGGCCCCATGATATTCGTGGGCGACAAGAAGCGGAAGGCCGGGAAGATCCTCGTGAAGATGACGGGGGGAACATCTGGCCCCAAGGAAGTGTACGAGAGCCTCTCAAAGGCGGGGGTGGGCACCGTCGTGTGCATGCACCTCCCGGAGAAGCACATCGAGGAGGCGGAGAACAACCACATCAACGTGGTGGTGTCAGGGCACATGGCCTCGGATTCCCTGGGCCTCAACCTGATCATGGACAAGATTGAAGGAGAGGGCGTGTCAATAGTACCCTGCTCAAGCTACATCAGGGTGAAGAGGAGTTGAACAGAGAATATCCAGGTCAGAGGTCCAGGCTATTCAAGGACCTATCAAAGCTCTCATTTGACTACGTACCGAACAGGCTGGTCCACAGGGAGCGCCAGTGGGAGCGTCTATGGATGCTGTTCAGGAGCGTGCTGGAGGGTGGCGGCACCCAGACCGCGCTGCTGATCGGCAGCGTGGGAACGGGCAAGACGGCCATGTCCAAGAGACTCTGTCTGGACTTAACGGAGGAGTACCGCAAGAAGGGAGGTGCGATGGATTTCCTGGTGGTTAACTGCCGCCAGAGGAGCACCGAGAACGCGGTCCTCCTGAGAATCGTGACCCACTTCGACGAAGGATACCCTGACAGGGGGTTCTCGTCAACGGAGATGCTGAGGGCCATCAAGGGACACGTGAACAAGAAGAAACTCCATCTCATCGTGGTGCTGGATGAGGCTGACGTTCTCCTCAAGAAGGGTTCCGGCGACCTCATCTACAATCTGTCCAGGTTCGACGAGGAGACGATTGGAGGAAGGGGGTCCATCTCCCTCATCCTGGTGTCCCAGAAGTATGTCCTGGACATGCTGGACCCCGCCTCGCTTTCCACGTTCAAGAGGGCGAACACCATAACGTTCGACCGCTACCTCATGGGGGAGCTGAGGGACATCGTCGCCGACAGAGTCGACCTCGCGTTCTTCGGGGGCGCCGTGAGGGAGGACTCCATGGACCTCATAGCGGACATAGCGACGGAATGGGGGGACGCGCGCTTCGCCATTGAACTCCTGGAGAAGGCGGGAATGCTGGCCGAGGAGGAAGGCAGCGAGGTGGTGGACCCTGAGCATGTCAGGGCGGCGAAGGCCCTCACCTACAGCGTGGTAACTGAGTCAAAGATAGAGGAGCTGGACAAGCAGCGGAAGATCGTCCTCCTGTCCATTGCCCGCACGATGAAGGACAGGGCCTACGTCACCACCGGCGAGGTGGAGTCCACCTACCTCGTCGCGGCCGAGGAGTTCGGGGAACGAGGCAGGGGGCACACCCAGTTCTGGTCGTACCTGAAGGACCTGTCCAACCAGGGCCTGATCGAGACCAAGGTGGCCGGCGACTCCACAGGGGGCAGGACCACCTACATCTCCCTTCCGGACATACCCTCCAAGGTGCTGAGGGAGCGGCTCGAGGTTATGCTCGCGTGAGTGCCCCCAGGAAGATTAATCTGAGCGCACTACCATTCTTCATTATCTGGGAGAGGTAGCATGAGGGAGAGGATAGAGGACACCCTGCTGGAGTTGATAGGCATAGACAGCGACAACCTCGCGGACAAGGAGGCCGTCGTCGGATTCACGACACGTTGGCTGGAGGGCCTGGGAATGGAGGTGGGCATCACGGGCCCGGGGGAGACCCCCGCCATCCACGCCAGGCTGGGTCGGGGGGGGATCGCTCTCTCGGGTCACCTGGACACTGTTCCGGTGGGGGATGGATGGAGCGTGGACCAGGGTCAGAAAGAGGGACGGAGGCTGTTTGGCAGGGGCACGTCGGACATGAAGGGAGCGGTCGCGGTCGCCCTGGAGGCCGCCTGCACCCTCGTCGAGGAGGACGTGCCCTTCTACGTCATGCTAACGACCGATGAGGAGGAGGGCATGCTTGGCGCCCTCGCCCTTACCAAGGTGGGTCTGCTGGAGGAGTGCGGGGGGGTGATCATAGGGGAACCGACTGGGATGAAGGTGGTCTCCAGGGAGAAGGGCGTCCTCAGGCTTAGGCTGACAACCAGAGGAAGGGCGGGCCACTCGAGCCAGCCCTGGCTTGGGGAGAACGCCATAACGAAGATGCGGGGAACGCTCGATGCCCTCGGGGACCTCGTTGTCGCACCCCATTCGACCACGGAGGAGCGCACCGCCTCCGTGACCACCATCAAGGGGGGGATCAAGAACAACGTGATCCCGGAGAGCTGCACAGCAGAGATCGACATCCGCTTCCCGCCCAGCGAATCGCTGGATGATATAAGGGCGCTTGTAGCCGAGAGGCTGGAAGGGAAGGAGTGCGAGGTCGAGGCGACAGCCGAACTGGAATCGTTCCGGACCCCGGAGGCCTCGGGGCTCTTGGATGAGGCGCTTCGGTACCTTGGCACCGGAACGTTCCCGGCCTCTTTCGCCACCGAGGCCGCCCGCTTCGCCGCCGTCAATCGGGAGATAGTCGTCTGCGGACCGGGGACACCTGAGACCTGTCACATAGCGGATGAATGGGTTGACGTCGAGAACCTGGGGAGGTTTCACGACTTCCTGCTGCACATGGCGAGGTTCGTGGCTCAGGGATAGACCCTTGTCACGGTCCTGGGAAAGGGGATGGCGTCCCTGATGTGCTCCAGCCCGCATATCCAGCGGACCACCCTCTCCACCCCCAGCCCGAAGCCGGAGTGGGGAACGGACCCGAATCTTCTGAGATCGAGGTACCACTCGTAGGGTTCGATGGGGACGCCCTCCTCCCTCATCCTCCCCAGCATCATCTCGAGGTCGGTCTCCCTCTCGCTCCCGCCGATTATCTCCCCGTAGCCCTCCGGGGCCAGCAGATCCGAGCACTTGTACAGCGATGGATCATCGGGGTCCTCCTTCATGTAGAAGGCCTTGCACGCCTTGGGGAAGGAAGTAATGAATATCGGCACCAGGGAGTCCTCGGTGAGGAGCCTTTCCTCTCTCGTGCCCAGGTCGTCCCCGCAGTCCATCTCCACCCCGCCATCCATCAGGACCTCCAATGCCTGGGAATAGGTCATGCGTCTGAAAGGGGGCTGGATCTCGCGAAGGGGCTCCGTGTCCCGCTCCAGAAGCTCGAGTTCCTCCAACCGGTCCTCCAGGACCCTCTCCACCATGGCCGTTACGAGCTGCTCCTGGATCTCCATGTTACCGTCGTTGTCCACCCAGGCCTCCTCCAGCTCCAGGTGCCAGTACTCGATCAGGTGCCTGGGGGTCCTGGACTTCTCCGCCCTGAAGGAGGGGGTGAGGGAGTACACCCTGTCCAGCGAGAAGCAGAGGGCCTCGAGGTACATCTGCGCGCTCTGGCTCAGGAAAACGTCCCTGCCAAAGTAATCGAGCCGGAAGAGTGTGGTGCCCCCCTCGCAGGCGTTGGTGGTGAAGATCGGAGGCGAGACCTCAAGGAAGTCGTTGTCTTGGAGCCAGTTCCTTGCGCCCTCCAGGATGCTCGCCTTCACCTTCATTATGGCGTTCTGCTTCCTCGACCTCACCCACAGATGCCGGTTGTCCAGGAGGAGCTCCTCGCTCTGATACTCCGTTATTGGGAACGGCGCCGCGTCCCCGACGACATGAAATGCTGCGGCCCTGAGCTCCATCCCGCCCGGTGCCCTCTCGTCGCTTGAAAGGGCCCCCTTAATGATGACCGAGGACTCTATGGGGGCCTCCATCGCGGCCTCGAAGTCCTCGTCGGGAAGGGTCCCCTTCCTGACGGTGACCTGGATGATCCCGGTGGAGTCCCTCACGGTGATGAACGCTATCCTCCCGCTGCTTCGGGTCCTGAATATCCACCCCCTAAGGGTCGCCTGATCCCCCGGATCGGAGGAGAACAGATCGGCTATGTGGACCGGCCCAGACATCGGGTCCATCATCTTCTTTCTAATATCTTTTCCTTTCGGTCTCCCTCCCTCTGAATCCCAACGATCGTCCAATGCATGGGCACAAAGATATAGTCAGGCCCGGATACTTTGGAGCATGCTCCACATCCATAGAGCGAGCCCGGACGATCTGGATGGGATGGAGCTGGTCGAGGGAGCCAGCTTCGAGGTCAACCGGTTCGAGAGGGATGTCCTCCACATTCTTATAAGCGAGGAGGACTTCCACAGCTGGGTCGCCGAGATCGATGGGGAGATGGTGGGCTACGCGGCGATTGCGGACAGGGAAGACGGTCACGTGAGACTGGTCTCTATCGCGGTCATCCCCTCCCGCAGGGAACAGGGGGTCGGCAGGGAGCTGCTGCGTCGGGTGAGGGGGCATGCCGCCGCCCGGAACTGCGGGAGGATCTCCCTGGAAGTCAGGATGTCCAACGTCCCGGCCATCAACCTGTACCTGAGCTCTGGCTACAGGATCAAGGGGATCTTGAAGGACTACTACAGCAAGGGGAGCGAAGGTCCCGAGGACGCTCTGTACATGATCTTGGACCTTGACGATGGGTAGGGCAGGATTCATCTACGGCCAAGTTCAGTTCGTAATCGGTGTTTGATTACGGGATCTGAGTCGTGAACATATCCGTTTCAGGGAGAGCGTGAGGCGGTT
>CAZQLP010000038.1:0-14143 GCA_964594225.1 uncultured Methanomassiliicoccales archaeon | reverse complement strand
TTGCTAATCCATTGTCCGCAAGGACTCGGGGGTTCAAATCCCCCTCTCCGCGCTCACATCCTTCATGAAAGATCTTCTTTCTACCCAATTGGTTCATCTGGATGAAGGATCAGGATATCCATTTCATCATGCTTCCGTGGGTGAACACACGTGCGCTAATGGATCGAGGATGATGAGCAGCCTCATCTGAACGTATCGGGAAGCGTTTCCCCCGCTCCTGTTGGACACTCCTGAGGCGATCGAAACCGGTGTTGTGGGAAACTGCCCTGGGTTCAACCTTCCTCGACGAATCCCCCCATAGCATATTCTCTTTTCAGACACAAATATTATGATATCCTCGGTCCAATTGTCATAGCATGGCCGGGATCAGCATCTCCTACCTATCCAAGTATGGCAATGGCAAGAAAGCCATGGAATACCTAGCAGGACTTCTTTCAGAGAAGGGAAACGAGGTCGAGCTGTTCTCTGTGACCGAATCCAAGCCCGATAAGCTACCCGATTCAGATCTCTACGTGTTCTCTACGTCAGTACACATGGGGAAACCACCTGGAAAGATGCGGAAGTACGTGAAAAAATTCAATGGCAACGGTAAATATGTGCTGGTGGTCACCCATGCCTCTGAACCAGAGGGTGAGAAGTACAGTCCCCCGAGAACCATCGAGATGATGAATGAGATGCTTCAGGCCTCAGGCCTGACCCCAATCTGCGACACACTCCTTATCAGGGTGAAGGACTTGAAGGGACCACTCGAGGATGGTTGGGAAGAGAAGATTGCAAATCTGGCCGAATCCCTCCATTCTCTTGAATGATTCGCCAGCGCGTGCAGGGGAGCGAATTCAGAGCCTACCGATGGTAATCCTATACGCAATGTTTGGGTCCTGCCACATGATATGGTCCACTTCAAACATGGGATGTCCGGTCAAGAGATATCTGGTTGAGCGCAGGATTACAGCATCTTTATCAAATTCAACGTTCAGAGCGGACTCTTTATTAACGAGATTCGAAGAACCATGATTTGACTCTGGCCCTTAACCAATCTTATAGGGCCACAACAGGGGGAAATCTGATTTGGAGAACAACAAGGAATTCAGATTGGGGACGTTCCTATGCATTGCGATGTTGCTTTTTTCCTTCGCATTGATATGCGTTCCCTCCACCTCCGAAGCCGCAGGCCTCTCCTCTGATTGGGTCGCTGAGACGCCCATGGGGGATGCCAGGTCCCAGGCAGTGGTGGTGGATGATGGAAACGGAATTGCTTACATAATCGGCGGATCGAGCGAGATCCCGATGGGGGCGGTGGACAATGTCTCATCCTACAACCTGGAGACGGGTGCGTGGACGGGGCTCGAGCCCCTGCCCATTGCGGTGAGAGGTGCCTCAGGGGTTTACCATGAGGGCAAGATCTACGTGTTCTCAGGCGCCATTGAACCCACGGGCACGACCAACGCCACCCAGATCTACGACGTGACGACCGACGCATGGGCGCAGGGGGCACCAATGCCAGCCAGCACATGGGAGTCCAAAGCGGTGGCGGACGATGACGGCCATATATACGTTGTCGGAGGCGAAGGCAACCCCGATGGCATCTTGATCTACAACATCGAAACAGACTCCTGGACCTCGGGAAGCTCCGCCCCAGGAGACATGCTAGCTGGAGCGGTCTATATTGATGGTTCATATCTCTACTACGTCGGTGGTGCCAGTGACATCATTTACGACGCTTTAGACACCGTCTACGAGTACAGGATGAGTTCGGACTACTGGGTTACTGAGGATCCGCTGCCGGAGGCGGTCGCTGCCAGCACGGGCATCCTGGGGGATGACGACGTCTTCTACCTCCTCGGCGGTGCCAATAACGCGTACAATTATGGTTCTGTCAACTACAACGTCACATACTACTACAACGAAGTCGATGACCAGTGGGAGACCTTCGACCCACTCCCGATTGAGGTGCGCTACGCCAGCTCGGTCTTCCACGACGGCAAGCTGTTCCTGATCGGGGGCAACAATGGCACAGAGGCATTCGACTCCGTCTACTCGTACAAGCTGTACGAGTTGGAGGTTGAGCTCGACAAGACGACCGTGGGTCAGGGCGAGACCCTCGGGGCAACGATCACCGTGCAGCATGCGCTGTTCGACATCCAATACGCCGCTAGCGGTATCAATATCGTTGGTCCTACTGGAATCACATTCCCCATGGGGGATTTCTGGTTTGACATGATGACGGACTCTGCCGGTTTCGAGATTACCATTCCAGAGTCGGCCGACCCAGGAGAGTACACCTTCACCCTCTACTTCGATGCAAGCTTCGACAAGGCCTACTCGTACTTCCCCTACATGAACGAGACCTTCACAGTTGTGTCGGCGCCGAGCATGCAGGAGAGGATCGATCAACTGCAGACGTTGTTGAACACCACCTTCACTGGCATTATGGACAACCTTACCCAGATGCAAAGCGACCTGGACAGCATGCAAAGCAACCTTACCCAGATGCAAGGCGACCTGAACAGCATGCAGAGCGACCTGGACAGCATGGAGGACCAGCTGAACACGATGTCCGATCAGGTGAGCTCGGCCGAACAGAAGGTCAGTGACATGTCCATGTTCATGTACCTGATCATCGTACTTCTGATCATCGTCCTCGTGATACTCGTCGTGGTGATGATCAAGAAGTGATCGTGAACCACATCAAACCACTTCCCTTCTTTTTCACTCCATCGACTCTCTTTCCCATGGCATGCGAGGGTTCTAAATATCTTGAGCAAATAGACGGGGGATGAAGGTCAGCGTGGAGGCCTACGGTTGCACCATGAGCATGGGTGAAGGTGCCAATTTCAAGCGGGAGCTCGCCTCCATGGGGCATCAGCTGGTCAAGAGCGATGGCGCTGACCTGGTGGTGATCAGCACCTGCACGGTTATCCAGTCCACCGAGAATCGTATGTTGAAACGCGTTAGGGAGCTATCCTCGGACGGCAAGAAAGTGGTCGTCGCAGGATGCCTGGCGGTGGTGGGGGCCAAACAGGTGCTGGAAGCCGATCCCGGAGCCGTCATCATGCCATTTGATCGCTATGGCTCGTTCCGGGACCTGGTGGAAGAATGCATCGGTAGGGGCGGTTTACCCGTATCCCGACCGAGGGAAGTGGTGGAGATCATCCCCATCGCCCAGGGCTGCATGGGAGCATGTGCCTACTGCATCACGCGGCTGGCCCGAGGGGGTCTCGTCAGCAGGTCTTCCAAGGATATAATGTCCGCCACCAGGAAGGCGGTGGAAGACGGGAGTCGGGAGATCCAGATAACCGCCCAGGACACAGCCTCCTACGGCATGGACAACGGCGGTAACCTGGGGGACCTGGCCCGCTCCCTCTCCGCACTGCCGGGGGAGTTCAGGATCAGAGTGGGAATGATGACTCCTGACAGCTTGGTCAAGGTCTATGACAGCTACCTGGATTCCTGGTCCTCCCCCAAGATCTTCAGGTTCCTTCACCTTCCCGTGCAGAGCGGCAGCGACGCTATGCTTGAAGCGATGCGCAGGCGGTACGGCGTGGATGATTTTATCTCGATCGTTGAAGGCTTCAGGTCAGCCTACCCTGACTTGGTGCTCTCCACCGATATCATAGTGGGATTTCCCGGAGAGACGGAGGAGGATCACGAGAAGAGCGTGAGGCTCATTGAACGGGTCCGGCCAGATATCGTGAATATAACCAGGTTCTCCCCCAGACCGGGCACCCCCGCATTCAACATGGGTAATAAGGTTCATGGCAGGATCGTTAAGGGGAGGTCCAGGGAGCTCACCCAACTCCGGTTCTCCATCTCGAAGGAAATCAACCGGTCCAGGATCGGCGGCGTGGAGCACCTGCTGATCACCGAGAGGGGGAAAGAGGGTACCGTGGTCGGAAGGACCGGCTCCTATCGCCCCGTGGTGGTCATGGACGATATCCCTCTGGGCTCCTTCGTGAAGGTGGAGATCGTCGAAGCCGCACCGACCCACCTGTTCGGCAAGCTGATTCAACCGTGACGATAATAGATAAATGGAAGGTGCGTTATCCTGTCCGGTCAGAGCCCCGTAGTGTAGTGGTCAATCATGCCGGCCTTTGGAGCCGACGACGGCAGTTCAAATCTGCCCGGGGCTACCTCTCACAACCAGTGCAGGATCTCGATGGGCACCCCATCCGGATCGGCCAAGACCGCCCTCTTCAACCCCTTCTCCATGTCCAGATCCATCGTGGAGAATACGGTGACTAGGTGATCGCTGTTGAGGACGTGTGGCTCCTCCAGAACACTCACACCCATGCCCGTCATGCGCTCGTACTCCTCATCAAAGTCAGATACCTCCATGCAAAGATGCTTGAAACCGGCCATCTTGGGATCGTCTTCGAGAGGCTTTGCGCCTTCGATCTCCATTAGCTCGATGACGCCATTGGACTTCTTCACGAGTGATATCTGCTTTATTCCCGGTATCCTTGTCCCCCATCTCAGTATCTCCTCGAATCCAAGGACGTCCCTGTAGAACGCTATCGATCTCTCAAGATCTGATACACAGATGGCAATGTGGTCGACATTCTCGATCATGCAGCTCTCCTCACCTTGAGAACGTGATCGAGAGTATATATCCTATGGTCCCCGGTCCAGAAATCACTCCAGTCACTATGATGCGTAGTGCATTTGAATCGTTCCAATACGATCAATACAGGGAGGGTGAAACTCTGGAGGACGGAAGGGACCGAATTTCAAGTGGGGGATGCCTTCGAAAGTGCTTTTCGCCAACATCGTGAGAGATACGGTGGCCACTGCCTTCCCCTTGGGAATCTGGAGTACCAGATTGCGGAGAACGATGGAGTGGTTCGAAGAACTCCATTCTATGAGGGAATCCGAAATCCAAGACGACCTGGGGCCCATTTTCCAGAAGGTCATGAACAGACCATCCGGCGAGCTTATCCGGATGGTTTTCAACCTGATCCCGGTCATCATGGTCGTCCCTTCATGGCCACCCCATGCGCTCCAATCGATGTCCATGAGGAGGTGAATTGGGAAAGATAGAAATCCCGGTCCGTCGTTGCGTAGGGCGTGTCGGTGGATTGCAGAATCGTCCTTAGCTACCCGGATGAGCGGTTTGCGAAGATGGTTCTGAGGGCAATAGAGCAGGACAACGGCGTGTATGCGAGGTCGTGGGTAGAGGGCTCCAACTTGATCCTCGAAGCCTCGGCCCAATCAGAATCATCCATGCTGCACACCCTGGATGACCTCTTATCCTGCGTGAAGGTGGCCGAGGAGATATTGAAGAATGCCTAATCCTCCCGCTTAACCCCTTCCCTCACCTTGACCGCAACTCCCTTCTCGAAGGCCAGCATCTCCTCTTTTGTGAGGACGGCCCTCCCTATGGCGACCAAGTCATCCGAGGAGTCGACGACCATCACCTCATCCATGGGCACCAGCTCGCTATCACAGTCAATCACGAATTTGCAGAAGACGTTCTTGCCCTCCCTGTTGAACGGGACCGCGTCATCCTCCACGATCGTTCTCCATTTAGGTGGGAGAGATCTCCTCAAGAGTCTCAAAGCGCCCGGGGTCTTCAGGGTGAACAGGCCGTCAGAAGCCCTCATGGAAAGCACGTGCTCCCCGTCCACGGATATCGTCCTGATCTTTCCCGTGGTCCGGGACTTCGTGATCCCCAGCTCCCCGTCCAGGATCGCATCGGCCGCTCCCACTCCGAACTGGTAATCGATCACGGCCCTCACCCTGTTCCTGTCCAGCAGGGGAATGTGGATCGATTCCCCGCTGCCCAATGGCTCGTTATCCTCGATCAATTCCCGGTATCCCTTCTCCCTCAACCGGATCATCCTCTCTCCAACGACTGCCCTGAGCTCCATATCCCAATCTCCCGGGAACAGTGACTGGGCCACGGGAAAGGCCTCATCAAGCTCGAGAGGGACCGGGCCAAACGGGCTCCTGACCACGATGTCCGTGTCACCGTCGTAGAACCTCCTGATCGTGGAGGAGCAATGGCGGTTGTAGGGCTTCCCGATCTCGGGGAGCTCCACCAATCTTCCCCCGCTGAACGCGAATCTCTCCTCTATCCTCTTGGCGCAGCGGGTGAACGTTGGTCTGCTGATGCTCTCAGCGCCCGTGTAGAAGGGGGCGTTTTCCCTGCTCAGGGGCTCGTACCTCTCCAGAATATCCAGGTGATTCTTGAGTCTTCTCAGCCCATTGAGCAGGGCAGGGTGGGCCCTGCATCTCCGCTCGACGAGCTCCCAGAGATCTCCCTCATGGATGGCTCTCCTGACCCTGTCCATCTCCATTCTGCACATCCAGAGGTTGTGTTCAGTGGTCAATCTTATCCTCTCCGCCTCCTCCATTTCCCTTATCGATTCCAGGGTATGGCCCCTGCAGGCCGGACACTGACAGGTCATTTCCTTCATGGTCCGAACGTGGGCCGTTCCTTCGGGGAACATCATCCTCCCGTCCCTGGCGTACTTGGCGTAGGACGCGGAGTCGAACATGTCGCATCCAAGTAGGGCGGCCAGCCCGAACACCATGGGATGACCCGCTCCGAACAGGTGAACCGGTCGGCTGGGGTTCAGCCCCCTCTTGGATGCCGCTATCACATCCACCAGGTCAGCGAACCTGTACCCCTCCATCAGGGGGACCACACCTCCGATGGGGTGAACATCCACCTCCATGTCCGCCATGCCGCGGGCGCATGACTCCCTCAGGTCAGGGAACACCGAACCCTGTACCACCCCCGCCAGGAGCATGTTCCCTTTCAGGGACGCGGCCTCCTCCGTTCTCTTCAAGGTGACGTCCACCGCGTTAGAGGTCTCCTCGTATCCCCAGTAGGGTTCAGTGAATATGTCCAGTACGGTACCTATGTCCGAACCGATTTCCCTCTGAAACGTCACTATCTCCGAGTTGGACACCTCCACTTCACCGTACATGTGGGACTGGAACGTGCCGCTGTCCGTCATGATGGTCCCCGGGAAGTTCAGGAGTCGATGGAGGCCCTCTGAGAGCGCCCTTTCCCTCAGGTCTCCATTATTCCTGATGATGTAGGAGTTGGTGATGAGCGCGTCGAATCCATAGATCTCGAAGAGCTCCACCGGAGCCACAGTCGCCAGCTTGGGATTGACCACGGGAAGGAGCGCGGGGGTTCTGATCTTTCCTCCAGACGTTGTGAGATGACCTACCCTGGCCATTCCGTCCCTGTGGAGGACCTCGAACATATCATTGGCAACGCCAGCGAAGTTATTAAGCCTTGCATCAGGATTCAAGGGGGGGTCCCCATGAATGACATGGAGTACAAGATGGTGATCGCGGTCAGATCGGACCTTAGGCTCTCCTCAGGAAAGATGGCGGCCCAGGTGGCCCATGCGGCGGTCAACTGCGCCCTCGCCTCTAAGAAGAAGAATCCCCTGTGGTACAGGAACTGGTACCAGGAGGGTCAGAAGAAGGTCGTCGTCAATGTGGCCGATCTGAGGCAGCTGCTGGAACTCAAGACCATAGCCGAGCAATCCGGCCTCGTCTGTTCCCTGGTCACCGATGCTGGTCATACCGAGCTTCCACCGGGCACCACCACCTGTCTTGGGATCGGTCCTGGACCCAACGAGGCAATTGACCGGATCACCGGAGAACTGAAGTTGATGTAATTGAAACCGCACGTCAGGGTACTTGGCATAGATGACTCACCCTTTCAATTCGGGGATGACCGAGCCTTGGTCGTTGGCGTCGTGATCCGTCTCCCCTCCTACATCGAGGGGGTGATGCGAACCTGGTGTCAGGTCGATGGCGACGATGCTGACGACGCCATCGTGGAGATGCTCGATAGATCTAGATTCCAGGAGCAGATCAAATTGGCCATGATCGACGGGGTGGCACTGGGGGGTTTCAACGTGGTGGACATCTCCTCTTTGAATAGGAGGACGGGCGTGCCCTTCGCCACGGTGACCCGTGATCTACCGGATATGAATGGGATGGAGGCCGCCCTCCGCAAGAACTTTTCTGACTGGGAGAGGAGGGTGGCGGTGATAAGGAGGCACGATCTCAGGATGGTCACCACGGACCACAAACCCCTGCACGTGGCACAAGCTGGCATATCCAATGATGAGGTCGATGAGCTGTTGAGGGGAAGCACCGTCAGGGGGGCCCTGCCGGAACCACTCAGAATCGCCCATCTGATAGCGACTGCGATGGAGACGGGTGAGTCGAGGGGTAGGGCCTAATCTCGCCATCGAGGAACTCCTGGATCCTGCCAAAGAGCTCCTTGTTCTCCTCGTTGATGTTCTTCACGGTGATCTCGGTGGCCTTGCTCAATATTGGGGCGATCCTGATGCTCAGACCGCTCTCCTCGAGGGTGACGTTCCACCTACGGTCACCTGGGAACTTCCTGTAATGCAGCCCGGTCTCGGACACGAAGGACATCACCTTGCTCTCCATGAACCTGGGGTCCTTCTTGAAGTGCTTCTTCTCCATAGCCAGGAACGCGTCTCTGTACCTGGCGTTGCAGGCCATCAGGACGATCAGCGCGACCACCAGACCGCCTATTATTCCCAGGGTGAGGGGCTGGTCAGGGGCCAGACCCTCATGCACCGACACCATCGAGACCGAGAATATCGAGATCGCCACGATGTATACCATCCCCATCAGGGAGGTCACCAACCGGATGGGCAGCGTGTTCTTCGACCAAATGACGTAATGCAATCTGTGTATTCTGACGGCGGGCACCATCATGAGAAGTGCCACGATAATAGCCAGGACGAAGAGGATCTCAAAGAACCCCCTGAACAGCACGTAGGAGAAGAGCATGACCGCGAGTATGGCGGGAACCACCGCGGCCAGCATATACTCCATGCTCCGCTGGACCCGTTCTAGCCTAACGCTGGATTCGATGATCTCATCTACCATTATCCCATCCCTATCCTGATAAAAAGCTGTTCCACTATTAATTCGTTGTTGATGACTTTCAGCAAAGAGTATTTCTCCCCGTGTTCCCGGTGCATTTGGGGCCCGGGAAACCGACCTGCGGGGCTTGGCGGATCGGGGCAACGTATTAATACGAGTTGCCATTAGGTGAACCCGGGCGAAAGGATTGCTGAATGCCATCCACCAGATACTCAACGCTTAAATATCGGTAGGGTATTAGCCCGAATTCGAATATAAGAGGTGTAGCCATTGGCAAGAGGTCTTTACACCGCCAGAAAGCTCAAGGCTGACCGGCAGAACTCACGCTGGAAGGACAGAGCATACAAGAGGCGGATGCTCAAGCTCAAGGAGAAATCCGACCCACTAGAGGGGGCGGCCCAGGCCAGAGGCATCGTTCTTGAGAAGGTCGGGATCGAGGCGAAGCAGCCCAACTCGGCCATCAGGAAATGCGTCAAGGTTCAGCTCATCAAGAATGGGCGTCAGATCACGGCCTTCACCCCGGGTGATGGTGCCATCAACTTCATAGACGAGCACGACGAGGTGCTGGTGGAGGGTATCGGCGGAAGGATGGGGCGTTCCTACGGTGACATTCCGGGGGTCAGATTCAAGGTCATACAGGTCAATAACGTCTCCCTTCGGGAGATGGTCCGTGGACGCAAGGAGAAGCCGGTGAGGTGAGGATGATGACTGAGGAGGAAGTTACCCATGTGGAGCAGGATGCGAAGGAGGAAGAGTACTTCACCAACGTCCTGCTCTTCGACAAGTACGATCTGACGGAGATCGTCATCAACGATGGAGGGCTGGGAAGGTACATAGACCTCAGCCCCACCTCCATTCCGGTGTCTGGGGGGAAGCACGCCAACAGGTGGTTCGGCAAGTCCAGGATGAGCATCGTGGAGCGTCTCATTAACAACATGATGCGCACGGGGAACTACACTGGCAAGAAGGGCAAGTCCTATCAGGTGGTGAAGGATGCCTTCGCCATCATCCAGGAGAGAACGAAGAAGAACCCCGTACAGTCCTTGGTGGAGGCGCTGGAGAACGTGGCTCCCCGCGAGGAGGTCACAAGGCTTCGGTTCGGAGGGATATCCGTTCCCAAAGCCGTTGATATCTCGCCATCCCGCAGACTTGACATCGCGCTTCGGAACATCTGCCGGGGTGCTGTCGCATCCACGTTCAAGAACAAGAAGACCATCGCCAACTGTCTCGCCGAGGAGATCCTCCTCGCCGCGAGGGGTGACATGAACAGCTTCGCCGTCTCCAAGAAGGAAGAGATCGAGAGGGTAGCGGGCTCCGCACGCTGATTCAGACGGTGTTTCTATGGGACGTAAAGAAGACAATATTCGTAAGGCTCAAACTCTGATGCGGAAGCCACACTTCATCCGGAACATCGGCACCGCAGCCCACATAGACCACGGTAAGACCACCCTCAGCGACAACCTGATCGCTGGTGCTGGGATGATGTCCGAGGAGCTGGCTGGAAAGCAACTTCTTCTGGACTACGACGAGCAGGAGCAGGCCCGAGGTATCACGATCAATGCCGCGAACGCGTCCATGGTCCACAAGTTCGGCGACGATGAATATCTCATAAACCTGATTGACACGCCCGGTCACGTGGACTTCGGCGGGGATGTCACCAGGGCCATGAGGGCCCTTGACGGAGTCATCATCCTGGTGTGCGCTGTCGAGGGGGTGATGCCCCAGACCGAGACCGTTATCAGGCAGGCCCTGAAGGAGAAGGTCAAACCCATCCTGTTCATCAACAAGGTGGACCGCCTTATCAACGAGCTGAAGGTCACGCCCCAGCAGATGCAGGAGCGGTTCATCAAGATCATCACGGATGTCAACAAGCGAATTCAGAATCTCCTTCCTCCGGAGCTCAAGAAGGAGTGGGCCCTCAACGTTGAGGGTGGCAAGGTCGCCTTCGGGTCGGCGTACTACAATTGGGCAATCAGCGTTCCCTACATGAAGATGAGCGGCATCAGCTTCCAGGATATCTACGATTACTGCAAGAACGAGGACCAGAGGACCCTGGCCAGGAAATCCCCCCTCCACGAGGTCGTCCTGGACATGGTGATCAAGCATACTGATGACCCGATCGCCGCCCAGAAGGTCCGTATCCCCACGATATGGAAGGGTGATCTGGATTCCCCGGTTGGCAAGAGCATGTACGAGTGCGATCCTGATGGACCGGTGGCGTACATGGTCACCAAGATCATCATGGATCCCCATGCTGGCGAGGTGGCGGTCGGCAGGTTATTCTCCGGCACCATGATGAAGGGCCAGGAGATGAGAGTGGTCGGCATGCCCGGTTCCAACAGGGTTCAGATCGTCGCTCTCTCCGTTGGAGCCGATCGGGTCGCGGTGGATGAGCTGGTCGCCGGCAACATCGTCGCCGTCACCGGTCTCAGGGACGCCATCTCCGGTTCCACGGTCTCAAGCGACGTGAATATGGACCCCTTCGAGCGCATCGTGCACTACAGCGAGCCCGTCGTGACCGTCTCGATCGAGGCGAAGCACATGAAGGACCTCCCTAAGTTGGTGGAGACCCTGAGGTCCGTCGCGAAAACCGATCCATCCATCATTGTGGAGATCAACCAGGAGACCGGGGAGCACCTGATGTCAGGAATGGGCGAGTTGCATCTGGAGATCACCAATTACAGAATCGAGCACGAGCACGGCATCGAGATCAACGCCAGCCAGCCCATAGTGGTGTACAGGGAATCGGTCAAGAAGACAGCGGGACCCTTCGAGGGTAAGTCTCCCAACAAGCACAACCGCTTCTACATCGAGGTGAAACCGCTGGAGCCCGCCATCGTCAAGGCGATCAAGGAGGGCGAGATCTCGGTCGAGGGCAAGATCAAGGACCCCAAGGCCCTGGCTGCCCAGCTACAGGAGCTGGGAATGAACAAGGACGAGGCCAAGAAGGTGGTCATGTTCAAGGACACCAACGTGCTCCTGGATGCCACCAAGGGAGTCCAGTACCTGTATGAGACCATGGAACTGTGCAAGCAGGCCTTCGAGGAGGCCATGACCATCGGGCCGCTGGCCCAGGAGAAGGCGATGGGAGTCAAGGTGAGGCTGGTCGACGCCAAGCTGCATGAGGACACCATTCACCGTGGTCCCGCGCAGGTAATACCCGCCGTCAGGAGCGCCATATACGGCGCGATGTGCCAGGCGCAGAGGGTGCTGATGGAACCCATGCAGAAGGTGTTCATAAACGTCCCGCAGGATCAGATGGGAGACGCCACGCGCGAGCTGCAGTCCCGGAGGTCCGTGATCGAGGACATGTCCCAGGAGGGCGAGAACGCGATCATAACGGCGAGGGCTCCGGTAGCGGAGATGTTCGGATTCGCCTCGGCCATCAGGAGCGCCACTCAGGGCCGGGCCCTGTGGTCCACCGAAAACTCGGGATTCGTGCAGATACCTAACGAGCTGCAGAGTAAGGTAGTGGCGGAGATCAGGACCAGGAAGGGTCTGAAGCCAGAACCCTATGATGCCGCTTACTACTCCGCCTGAGCCGGAAAATGATTAAATAATAAGAATAGTATGGAGACGCTAGCTGCAATATAAGAAAGCTTGGAGGCTAATATATGGCTGCTGAGAAACCTCACATGAACCTGGTGATAATTGGTCATGTCGACCACGGCAAGTCCACCACTGTGGGCAGGCTGCTGCTCGACAGTGGTCACATCGAGCCCTACCTCATCGAGAAGTACAGGAAGATGGCCGAGGAGAAGGGAAAGGCCACCTTCGAGTTCGCATGGGTCATGGACAGTCTGAAAGAAGAGCGTGAGCGTGGTTTGACCATTGACGTCGCCCACAAGCGCTTCAACACTGATAAGTACTACTTTACCATCATAGACGCCCCTGGTCATAGGGACTTTGTGAAGAACATGATTACTGGTACCAGCCAGGCAGATGCCGCCGTTCTGGTGGTCTCCGCCGTGGAGGGCCCGCAGGCCCAGACCAGGGAGCACATCTTCTTGGCCAGGACGCTTGGTGTTAACCAGCTGATCGTTGACGTTAACAAGATGGACGCCCTAGAGAACCAGTACGACGAGGCACGGTTCAATAAGGTGAAGGCCGACACCGAGGCGTTGCTGAAGACCGTCGGTTACAAGCTGGACGATATTCCGATCATACCCACCAGCGCATTCAAGGGCGACAACGTGATGAACAGGTCAGATAACACTCCTTGGTATAAGGGACCCACACTGATCGAGGCTCTGAACAACCTCAAGGAGCCCCCGAAATCCACCAATCTGCCCTTGAGAATGCCGATACAGGATGTCTACACCATCACCGGAATCGGAACCGTTCCCGTGGGCCGAATAGAATGCGGCGTGCTCAAGCCCGACATGAAGGTGATATTCCAGCCGTCCAACAAGGTTGGTGAGGTCAAGAGCATCGAAATGCACCACGAATCACTTCCACAGGCGGTTCCAGGTGACAACGTGGGCTTCAACGTGAGGGGCATCGCGAGGAACGAGATCCGAAGGGGAGACGTGGCCGGTCCTGTGGATGCCCCCCCCACCGTGGCGAAGACTTTCCTGGCCCAGATCATGGTCCTGAACCATCCTTCGGTCATCACCGTGGGATACACGCCCGTGTTCCACTGCCACACCGCCCAGGTGGCCTGCCAGTTCATCGAGCTCCAGAAGAAGCTCGACCCCAGGACCGGAGCGGTCAAGGAGGAGAATCCCCAGTTCCTGAAAACTGGTGACGCGGCCATAGTCAAGGTCATGCCCACCAGACCCATGGTGATCGAGAAGGCAAAGGAGTTCCCCCAACTGGGAAGGTTCGCCATCCGAGACATGGGACAGACGGTCGCCGCGGGCATGTGCATCGACGTGGAGACCAAGTGAAAACCACTTCCCACATTTCTTCCATTTTAGAGGGTAAATGTTATGTCGCAGAGAGCGAGGATATCATTGAGCGGGACCGAACCCCAGAAGGTGGACATGGTCTGTAACCAGATCAAGGCCATCTCCCAGAGAACAGGTGTCGCCCTCAGAGGTCCGATACCACTTCCCACCAAGAGGTTGGTCGTGCCCTGCAGGAAGTCACCGGACGGGGAGGGTTGCGAGACCTGGGATCGATGGGAGATGAGGATCCACAAGCGCCTGATAGATCTGGACGCGGACGAGCGCGCCCTCAGGCAGCTGATGAGGATCCAGGTCCCCGACGGGGTCAACATCGAGATCGTGCTCCGTTCATGAGCCGATCC
>CAZQLP010000037.1:0-14706 GCA_964594225.1 uncultured Methanomassiliicoccales archaeon | reverse complement strand
AACCCAAACGTAAAAGATACGCCCAAGAACACGAAGAAGACAAGGGCCGGACCGAACACGAGCCCCAAGATTAGGAAGAGGATGCCCCTCATAATCCTCCCAACGAAGATCTGACCAATCCCCCACAGACCCAACAGTCCGATGACAAGCCCCAGGATCAGGGTTATCTCGGGGCGCTTCTCTGACACCCCTACGGGGTACATCGGTGGCTGCTGGTACCCATATCCCCTAGGAGGGGGCTGCTGGTACCCTCTCTGGTCGTAACCGGAATATGACTGACCGGGCTGGCTGGGCATGAAGTGGTCGGTCTGTGATGCCGTGTAGTCCATTTGAGTCCGTTGCTGATCGAGCGGGGCACCGCAGGAGGAGCAAAACCTCTCCCATTCCCCGACCTCATTCCCGCAGTGAGGGCAATATGCCATATACTTCCTTTCCAGCGATTGTTCTTATCCATCTCGTAATATAAAGACGTTCCATCTAGATACATGGAGGCACCGATTCCTCAGTGTTTCCTGTAGGATCCCTTGTCGCCGAAGAACTTGAATGCCAAGTAGCCTGCCATGGCGCAGATCAGTCTCAAGAGTGCCCAGGCACTCATCTTCTGCCTGAACATCTTCAGGGGATCGTAGTTGCCCCACAGCCTACCGTGCTTGAGGGTCAGCTGCTTCCTTCCGACCCCGTTCCAGAATGCCTGCCTAAGGAACCCGTAGACGGATCCCCTGGCCCTGTGGTATATGATGGAGTTTGGATTGAACTTCAGGGTGAAGCCGGCATCCACTGACCTGAAGTTCAGGTCGATATCCTCTGCGGTGATGAACCATGGGTCGAAATTGCCGACCTCCTCCAACACCTCCCGCCTGAATGCCATGTTGCAGCTGGGGAAGGAGATATCGAATCCCTTGTGGAACAGCTCCACCCTCTCCAGGTCCTCCCAGGCCTTGAGCCCGATGTTGATGACCTTCCCAGCCACGATGTCTTCCCCTTCCATGATGGTCCTGCGCATCTCCCTGATCCAGAACGGGTTTGCGATGCAGTCCCCGCCGACGAAGGCAATGAGGTCACCGGTGGACTTGGCTATGCCGAAGTTCGTGCTCTCGCCCCTGGTCCCCGGCTTGATGTGCATGGTAATGAAGTCGTACCTGTCCGCGTACTCCTGAACGATGTCGCTGGTGCGGTCCTTGCTGGCGGCGTCCACAATGACGATTTCCACGGGGTGCTCCTGGACGATGAGGCTGTCTAGGAGGTCCGCGATGTTGCGTTCCTCGTTCATTATGTTGAGCACCACACTGACCTTCATTTCGACCAGTCCTGATAGCCCGGGGGACTTATCTCAGTTTCGGGAGCCTTACCCATTCCCCACGTCCGGTTCCGTGCAAAGGATCCTGCGGAGGCGCTCCATGGTCGCCCTATCGACCCCGTATCAAGGACGGTCGTCAGGAGAGCCAGGTGAACACCATGGTCAAGGATTGCTAATCGTGAGATCGTCAGTTTCGAGACAGCGTTGGGCACCGGGACCAGGGTCGGAATGAGAGCGGAGGCTCCATGGATCTCAAGGCATGCCGCATAGGGGGATGATGCGGTCGACGGCTCCCATCGAGAGCCATCCCGATCCGATTCCCGGGACAGTGGCCAGAGAGGGCAACTTATTAAATCAGGGAAATCATACGATGGAATCGACATGAGGCTCATGGGCAAGTACTCGAGGATCGATGACTGCCAGATAGGGGACGGGACCATCATCTGGGATTTCGTCAACCTCTTCGGTTGCTCCATAGGGAGGGACTGCAAGGTGGGGTCCCACGTCGAGATCGGAAGAGGGGTCACCGTCGGCGACAGGTGCAAGATCGAGCCCTACGCGTTCCTGCCCAGCGGCGTGACCATCGAGGACGAGGTCTTCGTGGGTCCCCACGTGAGCTTCACCAACGACACGTTCCCCAGGGCTGTGGGAGACTGGAAAACGATCCCAACGATTGTCAGAAGGGGGGCCTCCATAGGGGCCAACAGCACCATCGTGTGCGGGGTCACAATAGGCGAGGGGGCCATGATCGGCGCTGGTTCCGTGGTGACCAGGGACGTTCCCCCTGACACCGTGGTGGCGGGCAACCCCGCCAAGGAGATCAGGAGAATCCAGATATGAGGATCGGTTTATGCAGACCGGTGGTGACCGATGAGATGGTGGAGGCGGCCGCCGAGGCGCTGAGGAACGAGAGGCTGGTCCTGGGAGAGAGCGTCTTCAGGTTCGAGGAGGCATTCGCCAGGTATACGGGTACCGAGCATGCCGTGTCCGTATCGTCTGGGACGGCCGCACTCACCCTCACGCTGACTGCCATGGGACTGAAGGGCAGTGAAGTGCTCACCACCCCCCTGTCGTTCGTGGCCACGGCCACCTCCATGGTGCATGCGGGGGTCACGCCGCGCTTCTCCGATGTCCGGGAGGAGGACTTCCTGCTGAACCCATCCATCATCCCGAGGGGGTTCACCGAGAGGACCGCCGGGATCATGCCGGTACACCTCTTCGGCAGGGCGTGCGACATGGACGCGGTAAGTGAGATCGCCTCTGAAAGGGGGCTCATGGTCATCGAGGACGCGGCCCAGGCCCACGGCGCCCTCTACAAGGGAAGGAAGACCGGATCGCTGGGGGATGCGGGTTGCTTCTCGTTCTACTCCACCAAGAACATGACCGTGGGGGGGGACGGCGGCATGGTGACCACCAACGACGAGCGCCTGGCGAACGATATAAGGAAGCTGAGGCATTGCGGACGGGTTTCGCAGTACACACATGACGTGTTCGGGTTCACATCCAGGCTCAACACTGCCAATGCCGCATTCGGCCTGGTACAGCTCAAGCACCTCGACGAGTGGAACGAGCGTAGGAGGACCGTCGCCGCGCGCTACACCGACCGCCTCCGCCACCTGGGGTCTCTCCAGGTGCCGCCCGGTCCCACCGGGGATGTGGTCCCGGTGTTCCACCTGTATGCGGTCAGGGCGGAGAGGAGGGACGAGCTCGTCGAGCACATGAGATCCAGGGAGGTGGAGGTGGGCGTCCACTATCCCGTCCCCATCCACCTTCAGCCCATCTACATGGAGGAATACGGGTACTCGGGAGGGGAGTACCCTGTCAGCGAATCTCTGGCCGGTCGTCTGGCCTCCCTGCCAATGTACCCCACCATCACCAACGGGGAGGTGGATTACGTCTGCGAGGCAATAGAGGATTTCTATGGGGGTATCGAATGAACAAGATCAACGTGGGAGTCCTGGGAACGGGCTACTGGGGAAAGAAGATCGTGGGCGAGTACAGCAGCATACCGAGCGTTCGACTGAAGGCCGTGTCGGACGTCATGGAGGATAATCTGGAGTTCTGCCGCTCCAGGTACGGTGTGGAGAGCCTTCACAGGGACTACAGGGAGGTGCTGGAGGATGACTCCATCGCCGCCGTGAACGTCTGTCTCCCCAACAAGCTCCATTTCGAGGCATGCAGGGTCGCCCTGGAGGCGGGAAAGCACGTGCTGGTGGAGAAGCCCATGACCCTGAGCTCTGAGGAGGGTTGGGAGCTGGTAAACCTCGCCCAGGAGGGCAATCTGACCCTCTCGGTGGGGCATATCTACCGCTTCAACAACGCCATGCTGGAGATCAGACGGCTGATCCATGAGAACTTCTTTGGAAGGATATTCCTCATGAACCTCGAGTGGAAGAACCTTGAGCAACCCTTTGCCGATAGGGACGTGATCGTCGATCTGGCACCCCACTACTTCGACATAGTGAACTTCCTCCTCGACGCCTGGCCCGGTCGCATCACCTGCGTGGGGGCTCCCTTCAGGAAGGGAGAGATGGAGGAGGCCGCCTACATCATCTCCGAGATGGATTCCGGCGCCATCGCTCACGCGGACATAAATTGGCTCTCTCCCAGGAAGGTGAGGCAGATCGAGATAGTGGGGGAGAACCGCTCGGTGGTGATCGACGCGGTCGCCCAGGAGGCGATCGTGTACGAGAGCGGGTACACCTACCGCCTGGGCATAGAGCGCAACAACACGATCCGGACAGAGCTTGTACACTTCCTGCAGTCCATTGGGGACCCGATGACCGAGACGAGGAACAGCGGGGTCATAGGGGTGAGGACCGTGGAGATGATCGAGAGCGCCAAGCGGGCACTGGCCGACGGCAGGACCGCCGTCGTCTCCGATTGATGGGGTGATCTCATGGGGCGAAGGGTGCTCATGCTCCTCGCCGATGAGTACCGTCCGGATCCACGGGTGAGGAAGGAAGCCCTGGCCCTGCTGGAGGACGGCCGTGAGGTCATCATCATCTCATGGGACAGGGGTCACAATCACCCGGAGAGCTCGGAGACAGAGGGCATCCAGCTTGAGTGCGTGAGGACCGGCAGGATCGGTGGGGCGGGAAGCATGGCGCTGAACTACCCGCGCTTCCTGCTGCGCTCGCTCGCACGGAGCCGCAATCTGAAATTCGATGTCGTTCACGCCCACGACCTTGACACACTCCTGCTGGGCAGACTGATCTCCAGGTTCATGGATGTACCCCTTGTATACGATGCTCACGAGCACTACGCCGCCATGGTGGCCGACGATGTACCCATCGCCGCGGCCAGGCTGTTCGACATTCTGGAGGCCCGCTGGGTAAGGGGAGTGGACCTCCTGGTGACCGCCAGCACCGGCATAGAGGAGTACCTGCATCCACATCTACGCCACTCCTCCACGGTGGTCATGAACTGCATCGAGTTCCCTGACGCTCCGGTCGCCCACGGGGACCGCACGGAGGTGACGGTCTTCTACAGCGGGTCCCTGGAGCGCACCCGGTACGTGGACAAGGTGGCAACGGCGGTAATGGCCATGGAGGGATGCAGGTTCAAGCTCGCGGGGGAGGGTCCCCTGAGGCCCGACATCGAGGAAATGGCCGACAGAGATTCCCGTATAGTCTTTCTGGGATACCTTTCCCACGATGAGCTGCTCGCCTCCATGTCCGATGCGGATATCGTCATCTGTCTCATGGACCCCTCCAACGAGAACAACAGGATAGGGATGCCCAACAAGCTCTTCGAGTCCATGGCCCTGGGCATCCCTGTCCTGGTCTCGGAGGGGACCCTCAGTGCGGAGGTGGCCCTCGAGGAGGAATGCGGCATCGCCATCGCCTGGAGCGAGGAGGCCTTCAGGACCGCCGTCGACAGGGTGAGGGATCCCCTGGTCCGGAGGGAGATGGGCGAGAACGGGAGGCGGGCCGCCATGGAGAGATACAACTGGGGGATAATGAAAAGGAGGCTGGTGGAGGCATATCGCTCACTGTGATTAGCTTCACTTCCTCCTTATCTCCGAGATGATGTAGTTCCTCATCTCGAGGGGATTGATGACGTTCAGGAAGTACTGAATGTCCTCCCTCTTGAGCTCCCTCAGGATCCAGAGTATCGTGGCGAAGATGCCGAAGCTCAGGATACCGTAGACGACGAGGCCGAACCAATAGGTCATGGGCCAGAATCCACCGATGAAGGCGATGATCAGACCCGTGATACACGCCGCTATCACGATAACGATCATCCTGGGATTCATGCTGGTGCCGGTGAGCCTGTATATGACGAACCTGGTCGTGAGGAACATGGCGATTATCGACACTGTCCTGGCTATCGCGGCCCCCACTCCCGCAAGACCCAGCATCTTCACCCCCACTATGGAGGTGGGAACGAACACCAAGAGAAGCAGTATGTTGACCGAGAGCGATATGAAGTACAGCCTGGCACTCAGATCGGGTCGGTTGACAGCGTTGATCTGGGAGAAGTATATCTCGTTGAGAAGGGTGAGCAGTGTGCCTATGGCAAGGATCTGGAATATATCCCCAGCAGGCTCGAAGCTCTCCCCGAAGAAGATGACGAGGACCTGACTGGGAAAGATCAGCACCACCACCACTATGGGGAACGCCACCATGGCGGTGTATCTCTCCGCCTTCTTGGTGAGCGCCCTGACCTTGTTCAGGTTGCCCTCGTTGAACAGTTTGGAGAACGCCGGGAATGTCATCGTGGAGACGGCAAGTCCCACCATCAGAAGCAGCTCCAGGACCCTTTGGCTGGTGGCATAGTAGCCCACCGTATCGCTCGCCCAGAAGAGCCCTATGACCACCTTGTCGATGTTGATGGAAAGCGCGGCCATGATCGTGATCGTGGCGATGGGCACCGCGAACTTCAGGTAGGACCTGAACATGTGGGGCTTCCTCAGCCTGAGTCCTTTCTTGACCAGCAATGCCATTCCAGCCAAGGCGGCGGCCAGACCTCCCAGGGCGTAGGCGAACGCCAGTATCGTTGTGTTGAACAGGTTCACGGCGATGAATATCACCATGGGCACCCTGATCAGGGGGTCCATCAGCAGTACCAACTGGGTGCTCGCCGCCTCCATCAGCGCGTCGAAGGTGAAGGTGGCTATGTATGCCACGTCCAAGAACACGTGGTAGATGATGAAGAGCATGACGATCTCCATGGAGGTGTCCGTCAGCTTGTACCCGAACACGGAGGTCCAGACGAACAAGCTGGTGAGTATGAAGACCACCATGGCGCCCATCAGTATCAGTTTGATGATGATGAAGGTGCTAACACAATTCGAGAGGTCGTTGCCCTCCGAGACCCTCTTGACATGGGCGAAGTTGAAACCCAGATCGGAGATGCAATTGAATGTCGCCACCAATGCCAGGGTCCAGGCAATGGTGCCGTACGCATCCGGGCCGAGATAGCTGTTGATGAACATGAGGCCTACGAACCCTAGGCCGGCCGATATGGCCCTTGAGATCATGATTAGAACAGATCTTCTCCCGATCAAGGTATCAATCGGCTGATATTGGGGATGATATATATTTATGTCTTGGATTCGAATGCCCACACCGCAATCTTGGGTGGCGTGTCTCTGGTGCTGGGCCAGCCTGAATCGCATCCGTTCGATTGGATGGGAGAACGGGGAAGGGGTAAGCTAAATATTATATACCCAGTATCTCATATTATTGGGTGTCCGACAATCGTCGGACTCTCGATGGGATGCGACAAATGGTCTAAAATGGTCAGAGGACCTCATTTTCGCCTCCTCCCGGGGGGGAGCACGATGTACCTCAAGCAGATAGAACTCGAAAACTTCAAATCCTTCGGGCAGAAGCTTACTATTCCCCTGCTCGAGGGATACACGGCGGTGACGGGACCCAACGGGTCAGGCAAGTCAAACATATCAGATGCCATACTCTTCGTTCTGGGTCCCAGGAGCTCGAGGGCGATCAGGGCCGGGAGGCTCACGGACCTGATATTCAACGGGGGCAAGTCCAAGCGGGCGGCATCCCACACCAAGGTCTCCCTGATATTCGACAACCATGATCACATGATACCCCTGGACGCCAGGACGGTGAAGCTCACCAGGTTGGTCAAGCTCTCTCAGGGAGGGGAGGGTTTCAACTCCTACTTCTACGTCAACGATCGCAAGTCCACGCTTGGCGAGTTCGACTCGCTGCTGTCCAACTCCAGGATATCGGCCGATGGGTATAATCTGGTCCAGCAGGGGGACGTCACCAGCATCGTGGAGATGACCGATCTGGACAGGAGAAGGATACTGGACGACATCTCGGGGATCTCCAGGTTCGATCAGGACATCGCCAAGGCCGAGGAGGAGAGGAAGAAGGCGGAGCAGAACTTGGAGCGCATATCCATCATCCTGAGCGAGCTGGAGAAGCAGATCGAGCAGTTGGAGAAAGAGAGGGAGACTGCCACCAGGTACATGGAGATCCAGGAGAGACTGACCATGGCCAGGGCACAGATGGCCCAGAAGAGGAAGGAATCGACCCTGGCAGAGATGCAGTCCATTCAGGAGCAGATCGATGCGCAGAACAGGGAGATCGAGGCCCTCAAGGATCGCCGCCGGGAGATCATCAATAAAATGAGGGAAATAGACTCGCAGGCGCTCGATGTGGAGAAGGAGATCGACGAGAAGGGCGGCGAGGAGTTCAGGGAGCACAAGGAGAGGATCGATCAGGCAAGGATCGACATCGCAAGGACCAAGGATGCGATGGAGCACGCGGTGGAGGAGGTCAAGGACCTGGGGGATCAGCTGAAGGAGAGGGCAGAGGAGTTCCAGGTGATGGATTCGGAGATAAATTCCCTGGGCAAGGAACTCGATGAGATTACCTCCAGGCTGTCGGAGGCCAGAGAGAACCTTGACGCCATGAGGGGAGAGAAGACAGGGCTGGAGGGCAGTCTTAGGGAGTGTGACTCCGAGCTCGATGGCCTGGAGAAGGAGGTCTCCGATCTTGACGGGGCCATCCACGAGGGTGAGGAGGCGGTCCACGGCAAGCGACTGGAGGGAGAGAGAACCAGTGACCGCCTGGAGAGGCTCCGAGTGGAGCTGGCCGAGATGGAAGAGGGTATCAAGAGCCTGGAGTTCGAGATCAAGGACATCGACTGGAACCTGAAGGAGATCAGATCGGAGGATAAGGATTCATCGAAGAGGCTCCGCAAGGCGCAGGAGGAGTTCGACGCCGCCAAGAGCAGGGAGGAGGACCTGGACCGCCAGGCCGAGGAGCTGGAACAGGCGATCCATCGCCTGACGAGGGAGTACAACCACCTCAAGGCGGAGGCGGAGGCGGCGGAGAGCGTCGCGCGGGGGTACACGCGGGCGGTAAGCGCAGTCCTGGAGGCGAGCGACAGGGGCCAGTTGAAGGGAGTTCGAGGTACGGTCGCGGAGCTTGCCAAGGTGGACGAGAAGTACGAGACGGCCCTGAACATAGCGGCAGGGTCAAGGATGCAGTCGATCGTGGTGGATGACGACGAGGTTGCCTCCGCCGCGATACAGCTTCTCAAGAAGGGAAAGCAGGGGAGGGCCGCCTTCCTCCCCCTCAGCAAGATGCGGGAGTACCGGCCCAAGGGCCGCTGTCTGATGGTGGTCAAGCAGACCCTGGGATTCGCGATCGATCTCATCGACTTCGACGAGGAGTACAGAAACGCCTTCAGCTACGTCTTCGGGGACACCATGCTGGTGGAGAACCTGGACAAGGCCAGGAAGCTGATGGGAGGGGTAAGGATGGTCACCCTCGATGGCGAGCTGATAGAGGCCTCAGGGGCCATGATCGGGGGCACGGTTCAGAAAGGGAGGTTGAAGTTCGGCTCCTCATCGCGGGGGAGGCTGGAGGAGGTGGGCAGGGAACTGCAGGCCACCACGGTCCATTCCGAGCACACGAACTCGGATCTCAGGGAGGTCCGGAACAGGCTGGTGGAACTTGAGAGGACGATGATGGAGATAAGCGGCTCCGGGGAGCTCAAGGGGGACAGGGTCAGGGCCCTCAAGACCAAGAGGGATGGTCTGGTAGCGAAACTGACTGAGGCTAGCGGCAAGCTGGAGACCAGAAAGACCGACGTGGAGGGCGCCGAGGAGGAGCTCTCAGCACTGGAGATGGAGATCGACAGTCTCTCGGGAATAGTGGATGCCCTGAGGGCCGAGAGGCAGGAGAAGAGGAGCAGGATACACGAGCTTGCCCCCAAGGACCTCTCCAGGCGGCTCAAGGAGCTGGAGGGCGAGATAGGAGCCCTCACCTCCGAGATCTCAGAGCTCGGGGGCAGGAGGGAAGGGTTGGAGACCAAGGAAAGGCTCCTAGCCGAGAGGAGGGACGAGGTCTCCAGGCTGAGGGATGGGATCTCAGAGAGGATATCCTCCATGGAGGAGGAGGCCAGGGCCAAGGAGGAATCCCTGAACGGATTCACGGCGGAGCTGAAGGGGCTGCGCAAGATCGAGGAGTCCATGGGGGCAGAGATGGAATCCCTCCGGGGGAGGAAGGACGATCTCTTCAGGGAGCGCACCCGCCTTGAATCGGAGAGGGATTCCCTGGATGGCAAGGTGGAGACCTCCGCCGATTTCTCCATCGGTCTCAGAACCAAGCTGTCCCTGGCGGAGGAGAAACTGAGGGAGATCGCGGAGGAGATCGAGCAGTTCGAGTTGGAGGTGGAGTATCCGCTGCCCACTCTGGAGAGACTCAAGGGGGTTATCAGGGAGTGCGAGACCACCCTGACCGGGATGGGGCCCGTGAACCTCAGGGCCATCGATGACTATCGTGAGAAGGGGGAGAGACATCAGGGACTCGAGCGGGAGGTGGAGCAGCTGGAGGCCCAGCGTGCGGATCTCCTGGAGCTCATGCGGAGCCTCGACGAGCGCAAGAGAGGCTCTTTCCTCCAGGTATTGGATGCCGTGAGCGAGAACTTCGGGCGGGTGTACGCGGAACTCTCCGGTGGAGGGGAGGCGGAGCTGGCCCTGACGAATCCAAAGAATCCATTCGAGGGAGGTCTGACCATAAAGGCCCGCCTCAGATCGGGGAAGACGTTGAGGCTCCAGGCCCTCAGCGGTGGGGAGAAGAGTCTCACGGCCCTCTCACTCATATTCGCCATTCAGGAGTACCAGCCATCGCCCTTCTACATGCTGGACGAGATCGACATGTTCCTGGACGCCGTCAACGCGGACACGGTCGCCAGACGGATCCAGAAGGCGTCCAACAGCGCACAGTTCGTACAGATCACGCTGAGGAAGGTGACGATAGACAAGGCGGATCACGTGATCGGGGTCACCATGCAGGAGGCGGGAGTGAGCAAGGTGATCATGAGATCGAACATCGAGGAGGGGACAATATCCGCGCCCCGGGAAACCGCCGAGGAGGGAGCGGCGTGATACCCAGGGAGAGGTTGGAGGGCGTCCTCAACCACCTTATGTTCCACAAGGCCATAATCTACGAGGAGGACCGGGCCCGCCAGATCGACCAGTACCTTGAGGTGCTGGAGAGGGATGAGGAGGAATCACTGACCTCCATCGACGATTCGGACCGGTCCTTCGAGATAGTGTTCGAGCTGGTGCTGAGGAACAACCTCAACCCATGGGACATCGACCTCATGGAGTTCTCCCGCCTGTACTCGGAGAGGATGGAGGATCGCGGCATAGACTTCATCGTGGCCGGGAAGCTGCTCTTCATGGCCTGGACCATACTGCGGAGGCAGAGCGAGGAGGTCCTCACCTTTCAGGAGAGGGCGGATAGGGACGAGCTGTTCTGCCTGGATTGGGACGTGGATTCCATGGGCCTCTTCGTGAACGAGGAGGTTCCCTTCCTAGACGAGTTCGACCCCGGGCAGGTGGAGCTGTGCGAGGTGGTGAGACACAGGGAGAGGAGGCCGGTCATGCTCGTAGAGCTCCTGGATGCCTTCGATGAGGCCCAGAGGGAGGCCAAGATCAGGCTGGAACGTGCCGTTCTGCGGGATGGTGAGGAGGAGACCTTCGACGAGAAGATCCACACCGACGAGCTGGAGAGGGACGTGAAGGAGGTATGGAAGCGGATAACGGTATGCGGAGGAGGTCCCATAGCGATCGAGGATCTCTTCGACGGTACCAAGGAGGACCTGATCAAGGTATTCCTTTCCGTGCTGTTCCTGGCGATGATGGGCAAGATCTCCCTGTGGCAGGACGACCTCCCGCATGGGCAGATATTCCTGGAGGTGAAGATGCCCTGGGACATCGGAACCTTGGAGGACTTGCCCGAGGTCAGGGCGGAGGTCCCGGACGAGCGGGTGGTGATGTGACATGAAGCCATTGAGGATAGTGGAGGCTGCCCTGTTCTCCACCGCCAGGCCCTTGAGGGTAGCGGAGATCTCCAGGGAGACCGGGCTCACCCAGCCCGTTGTGAGGGACGCCATTAAGGAACTGATCGGGGAGTACGACGAGAGGGAATCGTCCATAGAGGTGGTCAAGATCGGACCCGCCTACTCGATGCAGCTCAGGGAGGAGGCATCGGACGCTGGCCTGCCATTCGCGGAGAGGGAGGTTCCCGAGGAGACCCTGAAGACCGCGGCCATGATCGGCTACCATCAGCCAATACTGCAGAGCGATCTGGTGAGGATGCTGGGAAGTGGGGTGTACGAACACGTCCGATCGCTCAGGTCGCTGGGTCTGATCAAGGCCCGCAGGAAAAGGCAGACCCTGGAGCTGACCACCACCAAGCGGTTCTCCGGGTACTTCGGCATAAGGAGTACCGACAGGGAGGGCATCAGGGAGTGGCTGGACTCCAGGGCGGGCAAGTGAATCAGATGTAGCCCTGGTACAGGATTACCGTCAGGATCAGGATCAGGAGCAGTATGGTCCACAGCATAATGGAGTTCCACACCGATTTTCTGGCCTTCTTGGCCTCCCACCAGCGGCGGGGGGAGATGCCCTTCGCCATGAAGACCATGACCCCTGAGAGATTGATGCAGATCAGGTTGACAAGGAAGAGCATGCCGGCCCCCACCGCCAGTTCTGGGTAGCCGGCCGCCAGCAGCAGACCGAACGTGACCAGGGGAGGCATGAACGCCACAGCCACCATGACCCCCACCAGGGCGGTGGCCACACCCACGGTGATGGAGAGGACCCCGGCGGTCCCGCATGCTAGGGCCAGCAGCACGTCATACAGGTTGATGGAGGTCCTGGACATTATCTCCGGCGTATCTGGGTCGATTGTGAACAGGAACCCCATGATCAGCGCGAACAACACGGCCAGGGCTATACCGAGCATGTTCGCCTTCTGTGATTTCCATGCCAGATCCCGGTCGCCGAGGGTGGTGGCAAGGGAGAATGCCACGTTCGGCCCGAGAATCGGCGCGATGACCATGGCACCAATGATTACCGCCACGTTGTTGCTGAACAGCCCGATGGCCGCCACGACGGCGGAGATGATGATGAGACTCATGAAGGTGGTGTTTATATCGGTCATCTCCACGACGTCGTTGTAAAGCTCTTCCCTGCTGATACGGAGGAACCTCCGCCTCTTCTTCCCGTTCTCCTCGATCTCCTCCTTCTTCTCTGGCTCCTTTTCCCTGGGGAGAGATGCCTCGACCGGGAGCAGAATAACACGGAACCCCTCGGTCCAGGTGAGATTGTTCTCGAAATCGTCCATTATGCATTCCGAATCCTCGGATTTGACCAGTATCTTGAAGAGGGTTCTCTCATTGGGGAGGGTCTCCTCCCACATGTCGAGCTTGTCGTGCCCCTCCATTATATCCAGGATAGTGTGTCCTCTGTCCTTGGGGACGATGACCTCTATAATTCTCTGCGCCATTGCTCTTCTCCGAGGGTGGTTCCACCTCTATCAAAGAATTGATCTCCAATATAGAATTATATTTCCCCATATATCGTAGAATCACGGGGTGAGGTTTGTTATGTATCTAGCAGACACCTCCAACGTATTCAATAGGAATATCCTTAGAGTGATATTCAGGACAGTGCCGAACGAAATGATCAGGGCACCATCCCCGACGAAGGATCTCTAAGCATCCTCTGCGCTCAAATCGGCAATCCGAACCAGGAGAATGCACCGATCATCTTCAGGCCCATGTATATCATCGCGACTATGAAGACATATTTCAATTGTTTCCCAGGTATTCTATGGGCGACATGGGCGCCTATCTGTGCCATCGGGACGCTGGTCACAGCAAGCAGCAGGAATTGCAGTAGATTCACATAGCCTATCGAATACTCTGGCAAGCCGGCCACACCCCATCCTGTGGCAATGTACGAGATCGCTCCCCCTATCGCGGTGAAGATCATCAGCCCTGTGGACGTTCCCACCGCTTGATGCATTTTAAAATGCAACAGGATGACCATCACGGGTATCATCAACACCCCACCACCAATACCGATCAGTCCGGTGGCGAAACCCAGTGGAAGACCTACCAGGATATATGGTAGAAAGTTCTCAGGTGGACGTTCTTCCACTTCATGCGGTTTGGCTGTGAACATTCGAATAGCACCCGCGATAATCACAATCCCGAAAATAGTTGTGAGCACATTTCCAGGCAGAAGCGTCGCGACAAAGGCTCCGGATATGGCGGCTACAGCACCGGAAACTCCCATAGTAACCGCTGGCTTCCAGAGCACAGCATTTTTCTTGGAATGACGATACGAACCGCTTATGGCCGTCGGGAGCACGACCAGAAGATTTGTTCCGAATGCCACGAGAATGGCGATTTTTACGTCTATCCCCATCGATGTGAGCACCCAGTACTGAACCGGGATCATAAGGAAACAACCACCGACCCCTAGGAGCCCCGACACGAATCCAACACCAACTCCGGTAATTAGGAGGGCGCTGACGTATACCAATTCCATTTTTGTGTCCCCAATGATGTTTTTGAAATTTTCATATTCGAAAAAGTATGAATATCAGAATAATATGAATGTATTTGACTCAATTACCATACCATGGGTGCGACCGATCGGTACATGATTCAGAGATTGGAAGATGATGGCAGAATCTCTTATGAGAGCCTATCAAAGGAATTGGGCATGACTGGCGTGGCGATCAAGAAGAGGATGAGAAAGCTGGTCGAGGACAATCTTCTTTTCATCGGTGCGCAACTCAATACTCAAGAACTGGGTTACTATCTCAATTTGATTCTCTTGGAAGTGGATAATGAATCAAACCTCAATGCGATTAAGAAAGACTTTTTAAGATGCCCTAGAATAATAAGTATCTTCACTGGACTGGGTAGGTACAACCTGATAGCCTTGGCTCTTGCAGAAGATCGTCACACGCTGGAAAGTGAACTCATGAGTAGTTGTTCTTTAAGAACGAGGGAAGGCATTAGAAAATCTGATGCAATTCAGCTCGAAAGGAAGCTCTATTCTCCATTTCTCCCCGTTCGTAACTCACTGGCAACGAGAGACAAGGAGGAAGCCC
>CAZQLP010000036.1:0-15250 GCA_964594225.1 uncultured Methanomassiliicoccales archaeon | reverse complement strand
ACTCGACCTCCTCTATCGAGGACTCCGGCTCCGCCTCGACAATATCGTCTTCAAGGACCCCTTGGTCCTCGATGATCTCTATCCACCGGCTCGCGATCTTGGGGCCTACGCCCTTCAGTTGGTCGATGAGCTCCTCGGAACGCTCCTCGTCGTAGAGCGCGTCCAGCAGGTCGTCAAGGTTCTTGATCTTCATGTCCTTGAGGACTGGAGCATGATCATCCTTGTAGTACGGAAGGTCGGATATCTTCCCGATCCTGCTCTTCTTGCTCATTCCTTGACCCTCCTTCCCTTCTTGACGATGTATATCCCGTCCTGGAATACCCTTGGGTCGTATCTCTTGATCTTCGTGGCCCTCTCGATGTTCGCCGCAGTCTGTCCCACCAGCTCTATGTCGGCCCCGCTAACGCTCACGTCGCTCCCTTTAATGGACACCTTGACGCCCTTGTAGATGTCAGCGTGGCGTGGAGCGCGCTCTCCCATGAAGTTCTCGATGAGGAACCTGTCGCCCCTGACGTTTACCTTCATAGGGAAGTGGGAGTAGACGATCTTCATCTGGTACTCAAAATCATTCTCGGCCCCGTAGATCATGTTCCTTATGTGTGATGTGAAGGTGCCCACAAGGGCCTTCTCCATGGTACGGGGTAACTCGGAGAACACCACTATATTACCGTCAGTCCTCCTGATTTTCACCCTGGGGTGGTGAAGTTTCCTTGAAAGCTGGCCGTTGGGACCATTCACCGTTATCAGGGGACCGCTTATGTCCACGTTGACCCCTTCAGGAATCACGATCTCCTGCTCCAACATCCCGGTAATAGTCATCTTGATCCCTCAGTACACGTAGGCCAGGAGCTTTCCCCCGATCCCCAGTTCCTTCGCTTCCATGTGACTAACCACGCCCTCGGTGGTGGTGAGTATAAGGACACCGAAGTCCCGTGCGGGGAGGTACCTGGACTCCCATTTGTCCAGCTCGGTGCGCTTGATCGAGTATCGGGGCTTGATCACGCCGCAATTGTTGATGGTTCCCTTCATATCGACCTTGAATATGCCTGCGCGACCGTCCTCAATGAACTCGAAGGCGTTGATGTAGCCGCTCTCCTGCATCACCTTGAGAACCTTCCCGATAAGCTTAGAGGACGGTGCGATGAAACAGTCGTTCTTGCCCACGAGGGCCGCGTTCTTGATGGTCGACATAGCGTCGTTCAACGGATCGCTCTGCATTCTCACACCTCACGAATACTTCTTGAAGCCGATTTCGGGAGCGATCTCGCGGAAGCACTGGCGGCACAGATGCATGCCATAGCGGCGTATGATACCCGCCTTCCTGCCACAGCGCTCGCATCCCCGCTTCCTTCCGAACTCCTTCTTGGGTTTCATTCCACCACCTCAACCGCGAACTGCTCCTTCATAAAGTCCATGGCCTCATCCCGGGTGACGCGGTGTCTGTGAGGAAGTCTGCGGCTCATGATCCTGCGCTTCCTTACCCGGTATCCAGGCCTCTGGATCACTACATTCACGTCCATTCCAAAAATCCCGATCTCGGGGTCGTATCTCATGCCCTCGAAGTCCGTGTAATCGGATACACCGAAGGAGAGGTTGCCCTCGGGATCGAAGGAGTACTCCGCCATGCGGTTCTCCCTGATCCAAAGCGCCCTCTTGAGAAATTCCATTGCCTTATCATGTCGGAGGGTGACCTTGCATCCGATGGGCATTCCCTCGCGAATCCCGAGATCGCGGTTGGTGGTCCTGGATATGGTCACCATGGGAGTTTGTCCCGTGAGCATCCCTAGCACCTTTTGGGCCTTGACCAGGCGCTCTCCCGCCTCGCCGACGCCGATGTTCACGACCACCTTCTCGATCCTCAGCTGCATCATGACGTCGCTCATATCACACTCGCCTCCGGCAGCTTGATAACGGGGGTGCTGGTCCCGACCACGAACACGTTGTCCTTGATGGTCGAAGCGCCACCCCTGAAGCGAACGATGTTGGGCGTCGGGGTCCTGGTGACCTCGTAATCCTCGATCACCGAGATCTCGCCCGCGTGCGCACCGCTGACGATCAGGGCGATGTTGCCCTTGGCCATCGGGTAGACCTCTAGCACCTTCTGTGAGGGCACCTCCACTCTGAGGACGTCCCCCGTTTTGTACTTGTTCTTCTTGACTATGATGTTCCTGCCATCGTGAAGGTTCAACTGGATCATGCCTCCCCTCACGGTGGTCTTGTTCTCGATCCTGCAGAGCTTCCATGTCTCCTCCCCCTCGCCAACGTGAACCAACCGGAACTTGCCCTTCCTGTCGAGCAGCATCCTGTAGTTCTTGTCCAGCTTGGGCAAGGAGATCACGTCCATGAGGCCCACCGGCAGCTTGTGTCCCCTGACGGGCCTGCCGTCCACCAGGATCTCCCTGTTCCCGATGATGTGCTTTCCCTCTCCCGCGGTATCACACACCCGCAGCATATCCCTCACCACCGTGATGATGGGCATGCTCTTCTTTATGGGGTGCGGTCCGGGGGAGGGTTTCGTAATCCACCGGCCTGTCTTCCTGGGGACGGGCCAGCTCCGGGGAGCCGTCAGTCTCTTCATGCTCTTGCTCATTGTGCTCCCTCCCTTTCCCTGGTAAGTTTATTCTTTCGCCAGTTGTCTGAGGTGTCAAGTTTCGTGATTATTACGTTAGAGGCGTGTATGGGTCTGCCGACCTCCGTGCCGTCCGCCTGGGGAATGGTAACGCCCTCTATGATAAGTCGGCCAGTTCTGGTGTTGATGGAGGCCACTTTGCCCTCGGTGCCAACGATGCCATCGCTTCCCCGGACGATCATCACGGTGTCCCCCTTGATGACATGTGCGGATCGTTTCCCGTAGTCCTTGCGAAGGTTCTCGCTGAGGTGGGACGCCACGTTCCTCCTCCTGACATGGGCCGGGGCGCTGAACTGCGCCTTCCTCTGCTTTCTAGCCTTGGTGCTCTTCATCATATCACCTCACACGATCACCGATGCGGTGGCGGCCACCCTGGGCCACCTCTCCGCCGCCTCTCGGGCCACGGGGCCCTTGATATCCGTTCCCTTCGTCTCCCCGGTCTCGGTCGTGATGACGGCGGCGTTGTCATCGAAGGAGACCATGATCCCGTCGGGCCTCCTGAATGCTCTTCTCTGTCTCACGATGACAGCGTAGACCACCTGTCTTCTCATCTCGGGCGTCCCCTTCTTGACGGATGCGACCACTATGTCGCCGATGCCAGCGTTAGGGTAGCGTCTCGCCACACCATGGTATCCGGGCACGGAAATTATCTTGATTTTCTTGGCCCCGGTATTGTCGATGACGTCCAGCTCAGAACCGGTGACCAGTCCTCTGGTTTGATTGCCTGCTATGCCCCTCATCCATTTCACCTCTTCTCGACAATGACGAACGAGACGGTTTTGGTGATGGGCCTGCACTCCATGATTCTTACCCTGTCACCCACGCCAATTTCGAGGCATGGAGGACTGTGTACGGAGTATCGGCTGGTCCTCTTCTCGTAACGCTCGTACTTATTCTGGAACTTCAGGTACTTCCGTTCGACCACCGCGGTCCTGTCCATCTTGGTGGAGACCACCACGCCGTCGATGATCTGTCCCCTGACCGGCAAAGTGCCGTGGAAGGGGCAGTTGGCGTCCTCACAGGCGGACTCGGGAGGTTTGACGTCGATACCAATATCCTTAGCATGATTCATGAGATCACCTGCATTTCTTGATACGGTCCTCGGGTCGATGTCTTATCTCATCGCCCTTTATAGTGATCTTATCACCCTGGTATGTGAACTGAAACTCATTTCCGGGTTTGGGGATCATCTTATCACTGCCGTCGACCTCGACGGTCAGGGTGTTGCGGGTCTCGTCGACCACCCTCCCCATCAGGTTCTGTAACCCTGGATGGGAGCTTCTGATCACCTCTATCTCTAAACCAATGAATTCCCATTTCATGAAATCCCTTCTCTTCATATTGCCCAAGCGATGACCTCACCTGACCTCGGTTTTAAACCCCATCTCCTCCAGGGCGTTCTTCACCTTCTTGCGGTGCTCTCCTTGGAGCTCGATGCGGCCGTCCTTGGCCGTTCCACCGGCCGCGCACTTGTTCTTGAGTGTCCGGGCCAGGTCATCAATGTCGATGTCGTTCGCGTCGATGCCTTCTATGACGGTCACGGTCTTGCCGTACCGTCGTCGATCCGTGGAGATCCGCACCTTCTGCTGCTCTCGGGCGATCTCCTCGCACATGCAGAGCTCTTTGGGCAACCCACATACAGGGCAAATATCCGCCATTATCTCTCTTCCTCCTCCTTCTCGACGGTAAGGATCCTGGCTATGATGGTCCTAAGGGTCCTGATGCGTCCGGGATTGGGCGGCGCCCCACCCATGGCCGCGGCGCCCCTCTCATGCATGAGCTCGTCCTCGAGCTCGAGCAGCACCTGCTTCCTGTCCTCTGGGTTCATGTCCCTGATCTCGGATGTTTTCATCAGTGGCATTATTCCTTCACCTCCTCAGAACCTTCGGGCTCTGTCTCCTCCACCGTCTCGGTTGTTTCTTCATCTTCTGGTCCATCGACCACAGCGGGTTCCTCGGGTGGTTCATCACCCTCCCGCTCCCCAACCGAATCATCTTCGTCCTCCGGCTCCTCCACGACCTCATCGGTCTCGGATTCCTCAGCGGGCGTCTCCTTCTCGGCCTCTGCCAGTTCGTCCTCCGGCTCCTCCACGACCTCATCGGTCTCGGATTCCTCAGCGGGCGTCTCCTTCTCGGCCTCTGCCAGTTCGTCCTCCGGCTCCTCCACGACCTCATCGGTTTCCGTTGCCTCAGCGATCTCGTAGGCCTGGACCCTCTGGGCCGCCTCTTTGGCCTCGATCTCGGCGAAGAGATCCGGCATGAGATTCTTCGCCTCTGTTGGCGTTAACACGGACACCTCGTCCGGTAGCCGGGCCTCTGGATCCATGATCTCGACCTTGACCCCGATCACCCCCCTCTTGAGGGTGGCGATCGCGAATCCGGTTTTGATGAACTGTAGCTTCGGCTCACCGCAGAACTTGATGAATCCATTCTTGAACTTCTCGGTCCTATGCCTCTGGCCAGTGAGCTTTCCAGAGAGTACCACCTGGCATCCCCTGGCTCCGGACTCCATGATGCGCCTCACGGTCGAGTGGCCGGCACGTCTGAAGTGCCATCCCCTTTCCAACGCAAAGGCCAGCTTCTCGGCCATAATCTGGGCGTTGAGATTGGGATTCTTCACCTCCTGGACCTCGATCTGGGGGTTGTTGAAGTTGAAATCCTCCTCGATCGATCGCGTCAGGTTCTTGATCGCCGAACCTCCGCGACCGATGACTATCCCGGGTCTCTCGGTGGTCAGGGTAACCCTGGTGCCAATGGGGGTCCTCTGGACCTCCACCCCGCCGAATCCCGCCCGGCTAACCTCCTTCATGAGGTACTCCTTGAGGAGGACCCTCCTGATGTTCTCAGCTATGAACTTCCTCTCGCTGGCCATTTACTCCATCTCCTCCAGGATAACCTCTATGTTAACCGTCTGCTGGTTGAAGGGCGTAGCCCTCCCGTAGGCGCGGGGCTGCCATCCCTCATGGGTCCGCCCAAGATGGGCGGCTATCACCTTGATGCACATGGAGTCCCCGTCAAGTCCCTTGTACTCAGCGTTGCTGACCGCGCTCTCTATGACCCCCATAATGGCCTTGGCGGCCTTCCTGGGAAACCGGGCGGGCCCGCTACCCTTCTTGGGTGACACGTACTTCTTGTATCGCTTGAATGGGACAGGGCGCTTCAGCTCGATTACCTCGCCGAGCATCTCCAGGGCGCTCTTTACCTCCATTCCTCTGATCATGCTGCAGATCTCCCGTGAGTGCTTGGGGGAGATTGGTAGCTCCTTCCCGATGGCTCGGGAGGTGATGTCGGGGTTGGCTATCTGAGTGTACCCTACCATACAAGATCACCTCACTTCAGCGGCAGGAACTTGGAGGATCGGGTCGCGCCAACACCGGGACCGGAGTGTCTCACGGATCCCCTGGTTGGAACGAACTCCCCGAGATAATGTCCTATCATCTCAGGTTTGATCTCGAATTCCTTGAACTCCTTTCCACTGTAAACGGATACATTCTTTCCCACGAACTGGGGGATGATGGGGATGTCCCTCCTGTGGGTCCTTATGGTCCGACCGTCCGAATCCCTGATCTTCTCGAAGGTGGTTCTCTGCTCCTCGTTGAGCCCCCTGATCAGGGTACGCCTGATCCTAGAAGGCATCAATGTGACCACCTCATCGAAGGGCATCTCCAGCAGTTCCTTCATGGTGAATCCGTGATACGTGAACTCCTTCTTCTTCCGGGCCTGTATCGCGCCCTTCTTCTTCCGGGCCTTCCTTCGGGAGGCCTTCGTTCCACCAATCTTTGCGGCGGCCATAATCATCACTTCCTCTTAGTCCTCTTCTTCGGCGAGAGGTGACCCACCTTTCTGCCCGGCGGAGCGTTCCTGCTCACCGTGCTAGGCTTTCCCACATGCTGGTGCGATCCTCCGCCATGGGGATGGTCGACGGCATTCATGGCCACTCCACGCACCTTGAAATAGGCCTTGGCTTTGCTCTTGTAGGCATGGAACTTGGCACCCGCCTTGCCGAAGGGCTTCTCCTTCTGCCCTCCGCCGGCTACGATCCCCACGGTTGCCTTGCATCTCGGGTCCAATGTCTTGAACACGCCCGAGGGCATGAGTATCACGACCTTCTTCCCTCTGCTGACAATGCTGGCTGAGGTCCCTGCGGTGCGGACGAATTTGCCCCCGTCACCAGGGCGCCCCTCGACGTTGTATATGGGGGTACCCTCAGCAATGCCTGAAAGAGGCAGGGTGTTGCCGGAGTACAGAGGGGCCCCTGCCCCCATCGTGATCTCCTGGCCGACCTGCATTCCCTCAGACGCGATCATCCGAACGACCTCACCATTGAAATCGACCTCTGCCAGGGGACAGCTCCTCCCCGGCGCGTGAATCAGATCGAGGACCCTGCCCGAACCGTGATCAAAGGTGGGGTACTTAATCTCCGTCACATGCCTGTGGCCTGGGGAGCGGTAGGTCGGTGTTCCGCGTCCCCTTCTCTGCTGCCTAAGATTCTTACCCATTCACATCACCTCAGAACACCCCGATCCTCATCCCGATCTCCTCCGCTGAGTATCCCTCAGCGAGCTTTATCGTGGCATGCTTCCCGTGCCTGGAGATCTTGGTGCAGATGCTCTCCACCTTGACCTCAAAGCGTTCCTCGAAGGCCCCTTTGATCTCGGCCTTTGTGGCCTTTTTGTGAACTATGAACTCCAGCTTGTTGCCGTCGGTGAAATCCTGTGTAGGAGTCCCGGTCATGTGGTTCATGGTCTTCTCTGTCACATAGGGATGTAGCAACACTTTTCTCCGTTCCACCATGATCACCACTCTCCTATCTTGCTCAGAGCGGACTCCGAGAACAGGGCAAGCCTCCCGGCGTCGCCGCCGGGGGCGAGAACCCCCGCGTTCAGCCTCCTGGGTTCTACAATCTCCACGCCAGGGATGTTGCAGGCACTCTTGAAGAGGGGCACATCCTCGTCCGAGACAACGATCAGGATGCTGCGGGGTCTGCGGAATCTGCGACCGCGCATCTTGCCCTTCCCGGCCCGGATGTGCTTCCCGTACTTGGCCCTCTCGATATCACTGCCAATACCCAGGATCTCCAGGGCATCGATGACCTTTCTGGTGCTCTCCAGCCCCTCGATGTCGTTCTCGACCACGAGGGGGAGTGTGATGTCCTCCTCGAACCTGTGCCCCCTCTCCTTCACCATCTCGGGATTGGAGGTGGCGGCTAGGGCCGATAGCTTGGCAAACCTCCTCTCCTTCCTGTTGACCTTCTTGGACCAGTTCTTCTCAGGCACCGGTGGGTGGGCCCTTCTCCCGCCAACATTGTTGGGGGATTCAGCGGCCGTCCTTCCCTGGGTAAACCTCTGGACACGGGCAACTCCCCTGCCCTTGCCCCAGGTAGAGACCGCGTGCCTCATCCCGCCCATCTTGGACGGGCCGTAAGGTTGCCTTCTGTTGGCCTCCTCGGCGACCACCGTCCTCCTGATGATGTCCGGCCTGAAGGTCGTTCTGAAGGCTTGAGGGAGCGATATGGTTCTGATGACCTCTCCTCCAAGCGAGTACACATTAACAGATGGATCGTTGCCTGACATCTCTAGGCCCCCTGTTTCGACTCTGTGGATATGTATGTCATGTTGGGTGCCTCAGCCATTTCCGGTCCGGTCTTCCTCACGGGATCCCTGAGTCTGATTAACCTCTTGCTCGGGCCCGGTACGGAGCCGTGAATGAGCACGTAGGGATTGACCACGCTGCCGTAGCGTACGAATCCGCCCTTGGGCGTGATATCGTCGCCGTTATCCCCGAAGCGCAGCACCCGCTTGTTGAATTCGGTGCGCTGATGGTAGCCCACCTGTCCAGCCATGGGGATCGTAGGCCTAACGTAACCGGGTCGCTTGGGCCCTAGGTTCCCGTAAAGGCGGCGGTGCTTGCTGTTCTTGTGGGACAGCAGCTTCACGCCCCATCTTTTCACGGCTCCCTGGAATCCCTTGCCCTTGGTCACGGCGGCCACGTCGACACTGTCTCCCTCCCTTGCGAAGTCATTGAATGTGAGCTCCTTACCCAGGATTCCCTTGGCGTACTCCATTCTCTCCTCCATGACGCCTCCGCCTATGCGGAGTTCCATGAGTTCGGGTGACTTCTTGGGGATCCCCTTCACCAGCTTGGGTTGGGTGTACGCAAGGACCCTGATGTCCTCTAGGTCATTACCATCGATCTTCTTCCAGGCCTTGTCTGGATCGTGCTCCTTTGGTATGGGCAGTCGCTTGGCGAGAAGCGGATCTATCTGTTTTGCCCAGACCTCCCCCAGGGTCTGCAGTCCGTATGCGGTCCTGATGTAGAAACGTACAGCGGCGACCCTCATGGGGGGTACCTCAAGGACTGTGACAGGTACCTGAACCTCCTGACCAGAGGTGGTGCTCTTGGTCCTGAAGTCGATCAGCAGAGCGTGGGTCATTCCAGCTTTGTAGCCGGCGAAACCCTGTATCTTGGGTCCTTTGCTGATTTCAGGCCAGGAGTCCAGCCTCGGGGTCTGCTTAGCGGCCCTCTTACGAGGCGAATAGGCCTTTGACCCTCTTCTTGGACGTCTCTTGTTCGGCATGATTCCCCCTCTCCTGGTGGAGAGAATCCACTCTCATTCGCTAACGTGAGTCGTTCAACATTGTCGAGGTCTGTACCTTCGACCGTGACGAGTTTTTCATTGCCCAAAATCATTGGAGCGATGAAGGAGGGTTGCATCATGCATTGCCCATTGCGTCTGGTCGAACGTCCTCATGCGTTCAGCTAAGCCATGCATTATGATTATGATATTTAACCTATGCGGTTTTCCACTGATGATCCCATCCACATCTGGGTAAGGGGGACATGGAGATTTTCATCGGGATGGGGAAAGAGGCCACCTACCATCTCCTCCTCATCCCCAGGACCGAGAACGGCCTCCACAAGTCCTGGGAGAGATGTTCTGCATGCTCCCCCACAGGCTCCGTCCCCCTTCCCTGATCGATGGCTATCCCTTTGAGGAACGGGAAGCTGGAGATCAGGACGAGGATGGTACCGAACCAAGCAACCACAAAACCCAATCCAGGCGTCATGAGATAGGGAATGCTCTCCTGGCTGACAAGATCCGGAGCGCTCACCCCGAACACGATCAACCCGGCGATCTGGAACCCGGATCCCATGGGATACCGGATGTTGATGATGGCCCCGATGAGGTAGAACATGATCCCCAGGATGGGAACGATGTGTCCCGAGAGGAAAACACCGATCACGCTCAACTGTATCCAATCTTCATAGGAGGGATCCTGGACCAGGGGCTCGAAAACCACCCATGTCAAAATCAGACAGGCGAAAGAGATGAAAATCCCGATTACCAGGAACACGTTCACTATCTCTTCACTCTTCCCCCGTTGATCATATGATTCAACCAGCATTAAGGTGCTCGTGAATTACCCGATGCTTTATACGGACCTATCCGTCCTTTCTATCTCCCCATCTATAGGAGAGCCGAGACCCGTACAAATTGATTGTAACCAACGATGGGTGGCGATCATAGGCACCACGGTCCCCACCTCATCCTCTCTTAGCCGCTCCTCAAGAGCTTGGATGTCCATCCTGCCTAGGTGTCATCCGATGGAACGGTCTTCTTAGCGGCATTTGCCATCATCATGGGTGTCCTGCTGACGATATGGGTTGCCCCACCTGTCAAGAGGGAATGAAGAGATCGGATGGGAAGGCTACAGCTTCCCCGCCTTAGCCTTCTTGTTCAGGCGATCCTTGCGCTGCTTGGAGTTGAGCCCGGTGGCGCTCTCAAGGAACCTGTTGAATTTCCTTATCGTGTCGAGGGCCACCTCGTTCGAGACGTCGGGATTGCTCACCGTCTCCACGGATATGGCGCCCTTGTCGATTATCCTGACCCGCAGCTCCTTCATGGCACCGTAGCTAGCGACCAGGGTATCCCCTTCCTCGTTCACATCACCGAAGATATCGCCAATGAGGTCCTTCAGACCACCATCATCCAGGTTCTTGAAGTGTCCCCGTTTGATATCGTATTCCATATCAATCACATCCGTCAATCATCATTTGATCCGAGGTATCGGGAGATGTCCACGGATGTCCTCATGGCATCCTGCACGTCCATCAGCGCCTCCCATTCCAGTCTGCAATCACATCGCAGGCCGTCGAAGACCCTCGGTTCCTGCTCAAAGGAAAAACGGCGAACCGCCTCAATAAACTTGTCATCGCATTCCCCGCAGTTGTGGATTCCTCTTGGTGTGCCGGCTCCGCTGGGAGCGGACATGATCCTAGGGCCGTCCGCCTCCACACACCGCTTCAGGATCTCAATCAGGGTCCACCACCAGGGTGGTCGGTAATCGCCCCTCCGCCACAGATTCTCCACCAGCGTGTCCCTCTGGACGTTCACCGGATTGATGGAGACGCTCTCGGAGAAGGGGATCGAATCCTTCACCGAAACGATGGCATCCTCCATGGACTCTCTTTCGGTCAAGAAGGGGGGCTTCAATAGGATGTAGGTTCTCAGAGGTATCTCCATTTCATTCAGCAGAACGGCCGCTCTCACATAGTCGGAGAAGCTGAATCCCTTGTTCACGCTGGTCTCTCTCACCTCATCGCTCGAGGTTTCCAGACCGATCGCCACCTGCACTCTCTCCTCATCGATTCCCTCAAGGTTCTCGACGGAAACGAACTCGGGCCTGCTCTCGACCAATATGCGGTCGCTGTCTGAGAAAGCATCGAACACCTCCTTCCTCAGTTCGATTGGTATCTCACGGGAATCGAGGAAGCTTCCGGAGGTGTAGATCTTGACCATGGTCTCGCCATCGTACCTGCCCAAGGAGATGGAAAGTTGTTCCCTGAGATCATCTATGTCGATATCCACCTCGCTGGCGGAGTGGTAACCACACATGAGGCATCCTCCCTTCTCTTCGCGGTACCATCGACATCCAGAGGAGCGTAGTATGACCACCATTGCTTCCACATCACAACCGTCGACCTGATCCATCTCTTTCCAGATGGCCTCGGGTCTCGTGTTTCTGGAAGATTCATCTCTCCTCTTCATCGCTGTGGCCTCTGACACCTTCACATGATGACATGTCTATATATCTTATCCTCAGGAACTGATGTGTTGGATGCGGGATACATGACAATTGTCTAGGCTATTCTTCTACGGATGTCGAAGCCAGGACGATGTCTCGCAAAGCGCCCCCTCCCTGATCTGGTGGGATCTGTGATGCCTCATCTTCGAACTGCCAAATCTTTATTATCCTGATTTTTCATTCAGTACGAAAGGTAGATCTTATGGTTCGCAAGATAATCGTTGTCGGTACCGGGGCCGCCGGTATGCCAGCGGCCTCCGCTGCACGAAGAACGGACAAGGACGTTGAGATCAACGTTTTCACAGATGACGAGTACATCGCTTACTCACCGTGTGCTTTCCCTTGGGTTCTCGAGGGGCTCATGGACTGGGATTACTTAGTTATGCACGATACAGAATTCTACAAGAATAAGAGGAACATCAACGTGTACACCCAGAACAAGGTCACCGGGGTGGACATGGACGCGAAGAAGGTAACCACCTCCGATGGCAGGGAGTGGGAATACGACGCCATCGTACTTGCCACCGGGGGATACGTCTGGGTGCCCCCGATAGAGGGCAAGGACCTGGAAGGAGTGTTCACCGTGAGGAGCATCGCCGACGGCAAGAAGATCAAGGCCGCCATGGAAGATGCGAAGTCCGCTGTCATCGCGGGTGCCGGCGTGATTGGTCTGGAAATGGCCCTTGCCCTCAAGAAGACGGGCCTGGACGTCACGGTCATCGAGATGTTTCCCCAGGTCATCCCTAGGATATTCGACAGGGACATGGCTGACATGGTCCAGGAGTACATGGAGACCGAGGGGATCAAGTTCGTCATGGGCACACCCATCGGTTCCCTGTATGGAGAGGACGGCAAGGTGAAGAAGGTCGTCGTGGGTGACGAAGAGTACCCCGCAGATATGGTCATCATGGCCACGGGCGTCAGGGCGAACCTTGAGATCCCAAAGATGATGGACCTCGATATCGGGGTGTTTGGAGCGGTGAGGACCAGTCCCACCCTGCAGCCCTACAAGAAGGGCAGACTTGTCCCCGACGTATATCTCGCGGGGGATGTGATTCAGTGCACCAGCGTCATTGTACCTGGGCCCACCATGAGCCAGCTTGGATCCAGTGCGGTCAGGCAGGGAATGGTGGCCGGTACGAACGCCGGTGGTGGCAGCGCCATTTATCCGGGGGTAGCCAGCCCCTGGATCAGCCAGATCGGCGAGCTTGAATGCGCTGGATCCGGTATCTCCCTTGGACTTGCCGCCTACTATGGCATCAATGTGGTGGAGGGCAAGTACACCGCTCTTACCTGCGCCAGGTATTACCCAGATCACAAGCCTCTCACCGTGAAGATCCTCGTTGAGAAGGGAAGCCACAAGATAGTGGGAGTACAGATGGTCGGTAAGGATCCCGGCATGAATGGCCGCGTGAACTGGCTGAGTGCCGCCATGGAGAAGGGAGTGACCGTGGAGGAATTCTTCACCCAGTTCGAGAACGCCTACTGTCCGCCCACAAGCATGGTTCGTGACCCAGCGCACGTGGCTGCCGAGATTGCCATGAGGAAGCTTTAGGTCCCCAACCTTTAAGTCGACCTCATGGTAATCAGAGATGGATGAAGAAAGTGAAGTTCAGGACGATAGGGCACCTGGCCCAGATGGCCGGTGTTCGCGAGCTCGACATTGAGCTTGAGGGTTGCAACGTCAGGGATTTCCTGATGGAGGTCTTCAAGCACACCGACGAGAGCTATGCCAGATTTGTCTACTCCAAGGGTCGTCTTAATGACGTCGTCACCATCCTGAAGAACGGCAAGAACGTCTCCTTGCTGGATGGGTTGGACACCGAAGTGGATGACGGGGACGTCATCAACGTCATGCACATGAACATCGGCGGATAGAACTCACACCGATCAAACCACTTACCCCTGATCTATATCATTTGCATATTCAACTTCGTTATGGTCTGGGCCCTCTCTACTGGATTGCCTTCTCCTCCGAGGGCGGGAATCCTGGAGATATATGTATTCCTTTCAATCTTCCTGCTTGTACCTGATTTCTGATTCCTGGATCAATTGTTTGAGATAAGCAGTTGCCTTCTCTATGTCTTTCTCTTTCTCTCCTTTGAGAATCACTCTAGTCCCTTTTTCCATCCACTTCTCGGAGGGTCTCGAAGAAATTCTGACCTCGTACTTGCCAATCACCTTCTGAAAGAGAGGTTCTAGAAAGCATTCTGGAAGGAATGCTATCACCTCGTTCTCATGAATATCCTCTCTCTCAATCTTCGGAAGAACGTACTCTTTGTACATCGGCAGCATTTCTTTGGGGAACCCAGGGAGGCAGAACAATCGCATACTCCTTTTCTCTCCTTCGATGCCACAAGCCGTTCCAGTAATGTTTCTCAGTGCTTTGGAACCTGTTGGAACTCTGGTCATACTGTAGAATTCCTCTTTCATCTCCATTTCGATTCCGTATAATCTCTTCACCGAATCCCTGAACCATTCAACTGCTTCGGGAACAACCACAAGCTCGGTGCCCAGAAAATCCGCGACGACCTTCCTAGTGATATCATCCAGAGTAGGTCCAAGACCCCCCGTTATCACCAGGACATCCACGTCAGAATCATTTGCCGACTCCATCAAGCGCATGATGTCCGAATAATCATCCCCGACCACAGAGATCATGCTTATCCTTGCGCCCCTCTCTCTCGTGAGCTCGATCAGCTCCTTAGGATATGGGTCGGTTTCCCCGCTGAGCAACTCGTCACCGATGTGAATGATTTCGATCTTCATGTCGAATTCACTCCTATGCTGCTGTTTCTCTTCTTTTCAATAACCAAATAACTATTCCCATGGTTTCCACCGCATGGAATTCCATCTATACTGATGGATCATCGCCCCAAATATCCGAGGAGATGAAAATCCGATGTGGTCTCCGCAAAGACCAGCAGGGTTCTGACAGAACGATCTTACACAGGAATAGGTAAAGCCATTAGATTTAAGCTTCAATGATTCATGGGCATTCCACAACATGTATAGGGTAAATGAACAAACATGTATTGGCTGCGAGGTCTGTGTTCAAACCTGTCCTGGGGGAATGAGGATGGGTAATGACGGCATAGCAGAAGTTATCGATCAGAATGAATTGGATCGATGTGGAGGGGAAGGCGTCTGCCCTTCGGGAGCGATAGTGAGAATGGATGGAGAATCAAGGCCAGAGGGGGCTCAGCCACTACCGCGGTATCCTTCTCCTGTCGGCTTCAGAGCGAGACCCGGCCTGGGTCAGGGCATGGTTCGTGGTGGAGGTCAGGGCAGAGTCGGTAGTAGAGGGGGAATGGGCGGTAGAAGAGCTGCTGGGCCTTCGGGCTTCTGTATGTGCCCCAATTGCGGGAATAAGGAGATCCATCAGGCCGGTCAGCCTTGCTATCAGAGACAATGCCCCTTATGTGGAGCAAGAATGAGAAGGGAATGATCTCAAAGCAGGATGTAGTTGATTATTACCAATAGAAGGCCGTGCTCTCTGCGATCTCATTTCAAGATTGAAGCTTGATCCAGGCTGT
>CAZQLP010000035.1:0-15997 GCA_964594225.1 uncultured Methanomassiliicoccales archaeon | reverse complement strand
CATTCCCTGAAGACCTCCACTCAAGACTTAGGTTCTGCTCAAAAGAACCATGGTGGCCTTTATTTACATTATGAAACGTGTATATACAGGCGCATGTTCGGACACTTTCGAATATATACTATAAATATCTACAAAATAATAGATACTAGCTTTCTAGAATAATGTCAAGGAGTATAAGAAAAATGGAGATCCGCAAGATTCAGAAGACGGGGGTGTCCACCATGACCGTATCCCTACCCAAGAGCTGGGTGGAACAGCAGGGACTGAGACGGGGCGATCCTCTTGAAGTTGAGATGCTTAGGGACGGTTCCATTTCATTGAGCAGCGTGCTGAACGAGAGGGACGAGCGCCGCAAGAAGACGGTCCACGTCGACAAGGACGAGGTGGGATCTCACCTCATGAGGAAGCTCATCGCCGCCTACCTGGCCGGGTACGATATCATCGAGGTCCGTTCCCCAGAGAGGCTGGACTTCGAGCTGAAGAGAGAAGTCAAGGAGTTCTCACGACTGGTGATAGGGCCGGAGGTGATCGACGAGACCAGCAACTCACTGGTGCTGCACGACCTTTCCGATCCCGGAGAGCTGCCCCAGCGCAAGTGTGTCCGGAGGATGCACCTGCTGGCCAGTTCCATGCACAAGGACGCCATGATCGCCTTCGAGGATGGCGACAAGGGGCTTGCCAGGGACGTCATCGACCGCGATCTGGATGTTGATCGTCTCTACCTGATGGTGGTCAAACAGTACAACCTCATCCTGAAAGACCGAAAGATCAGCGAGAAGATCGGGGTGGACGTATTCGAGGGTATGAACCTGATGCTAGCCGCAAGACTGATCGAGAGGATCGGGGACCACGCCGAGAAGATCGCACGGACCTCCCTGTTGCACCGCGAGAAAGGGAATCGGGCCATAGTCAAGGAACTTCAGGAGCTCAGCGACAGTGCCATCAAGATACTTGACGAGTCGGTGGACGCCCTGTTCAAGCGGGATATCCACGAGGCCAACCTGGTCATAGACGAGGGTGGGCAGCTGGTCAAGAATTGCGAGAAACTGAAGCCCGGTGGTGAGATCGAGGGGTGCACGGGCATGCATGAGAACACCGTCCTGGACAGCATCTTGAGGACTGCCATGTACTCCATTGACATCGCGGAGACCGCGATCAATTTGACCATGAACAGCGACTGATGCTTCTCCCATGAGAGGGGTGACCCCTTCCAGGGCTTGATCATTACTCTTCGGTCATTCCCAATATATGATGATAATAAGAAGAGGGGATTTTGGGTAGGGTTTCGATCAGCTGGGGGACTTGTACCTGTTCCACTTGGCCTCTAGTTCTGGATCCTGGACGACCTCCATGATGTAGTTCGCATACTCGGATCCAGTGGCACCGTTGGATCGACCCGTGAGCTTGACCTTCCTCTCGAACTGACCGCAGATATCCAGGGCCATCTCCAGCCTGGTGGCCTCGTCCTTGTAACCGATGTGAGCGAGCAGTAGGGCGCCTCCCTTGATCACCGATGAAGGATCGGCGTACTGGGCCCGACCCTCATCGACCATCCTCGGGGCGGAGCCGTGGATGGCCTCGAACATGGCGTATTGCTTCCCGATGTTCGCCGCTCCCGCTGTGCCCACGCCCCCCTGGATCTGGGCAGCCTCGTCGGTGATGATGTCCCCGTACAGGTTCGGGAGGACCATCACCTGGAACTGCCTCCTCCTGTTTTCGTCGATGAGCTTGGCGGTCATGATGTCTATGAACCAGTCGTCCCACTCGATCTCTGGGTAGTCCTTGGAGACCTCCTCGGCGACCTCCAGGAACATGCCGTCCGTCGCCTTGATCACGTTGGCCTTGGTGATCACGGTGACCTTGGAGTACCCGTTCTGCCTGGCGTGCTCGAATGCGAGCCTTATGATCCTCTCCGATCCCTGCCGGGTGGTCACGCAGAAGTCGAAGGCAATGTCCTCGTTCAGTTCGATGCCATCGCTGCCCAGCATGTAACTGCCCTCGGTGTTCTCCCTGAAGAAGACCCAGTCGAGGTCCTCCTCCGGTACCCGGACGGGACGGACGTTGGCGAAGAGGTCCAGGACCTTCCTCATGGCCACGTTGGCGCTCTCGATGTTTGGCCAGGGGTCCCCCTTCTTCGGCGTGGTCGTTGGACCCTTGAGTATCACATCGCACTTCTTGAGCTCCTCCACCACGTCGTCGGGAATGGCCTTCATGACCTTGATTCGATCTTCGATGGTCATTCCCTCGATGGTCCTGATCTCGACCTTGCCGGCTTCGATATCCTCTTTGAGGAGGAACTCCAGGACACGCTGGGCGTGGGCGCAGATGTATGGGCCGATGCCGTCTCCCCCGACAATACCGATGACGATCCTGTCGAGATTCTGGAAGTCCTTCCACCCCTCATCGGCCTTCATTCGATCGACTCGCTCCATCTGATCCACGATGAGCTTGCCGAAGTGATCCTTTCCCTTGTCAACGATTGCCCGATCGACCAAGATACGCACCTCGAAGATTGAACTAGGAAAACCCGCCATCCTTCTTAAGATGCTCGGCCAATCCGCCGTCATTGAGGATGCGTACCATGATCGGGGGCAGGGGCGTCGAGGGGATCCTATTGTCCTTGGTGATGTTATACACCCATCCCTCCTCCAGGTCCACCTTGAGCTCGTCATCCTCGTCGATATCAGAGGTGTCGCACTCCACGACCGGCAGCCCAACATTGATGGCGTTCCTGAAGAAGATCCTGGCGAATGACTGTGCCAGTACGGCCCCGATGCCAGCGGCCTGTATGACCAGCGGCGCCTGCTCTCTGGAGGAACCGCAGCCGAAGTTCTCACCCGCCACCATGAAGTCCCCCTTCTCCACCTCCTTGTAGAAGCCCGGCCTGATGTCCTCCATGACATGCTTGGAAAGCTCGTTCATGTCCAGTGTCTTGAACTTGTACTTGCCAGAGATTATGTAGTCGGTGTTGATGTTGTCACCGAACCTATACACCTTTCCGTAGAGGTTCCTCAAACCATCACCTCCCTTGGGTCAGCCAGCTTCCCCTTGACCGCCGAGTACGCGGCGGTGGCGGGGCTTGCCAAGTAGATCCTGGCGGTGATGTTGCCCATCCTCCCCTTGAAGTTGCGGTTGGCGGTGGATATGACCACATCATCATCCGAGGGGATGCCGTTGCATGTCCCCACGCATGGACCACAGCAGGCGGGGGTGACGCACGCCCCGGCCTTCACCAGGGCGTCTATGACGCCGTTCTCCATCGCATTCAGGTAGATCTCCCGTGATGCCGGTGACACGATCAACCTCACGCCCTTGGCCACACTCTGCCCTTTCATGATCCTGGCGGCGATGGTCAGGTCCTCCAGGCGGCCGTTGGTGCAGGTACCTATGAACACCTGGTTAATGTCCATGCCCTCAAGTTCGTCTATCTCCGCCACATTGTCCACCTCGTGTGGCTTCGCTATCATGGGCGGCAGGTCGGACAGGTCGTCCTCGATGATCTTCTCATACTTCGCGTCCTCTGTGGGCTCGACCCCTTCGAAGGGGCGCTTCGCTCTTAGCCAGGTGTAAGCGTCCACCTTTTCGTCGCAACGCATTAGCCCCACCTTCGCCCCTGTCTCGACAGCCATGTTGGATATAGTCATCCTCGCCTCCACTGAGAGGGAGTCAATGATCTCCCCGTGGATCTCGAGCGCCTTGTACGTCGCCCCACTGTGAGTCATCGATTCCACCATGTGGAGGGCCGCGTCCTTGGAGAACACACCCTTCTGCAGCTCCCCGTCGTAAACCAGCTTGATCGTCTCAGGGACCTTGAACCATGTCTTCCCCGTTATCAGTGCGGCGGCCAGGTCGGTCGATCCGACACCGGTCGAGAAGCAGTTGATGGCACCGTAGGTGCACGTGTGGCTGTCTGCGCCAATCACCACCTCCCCGGGCAGGGCATGCCCCTGCTCCGTTACCAGCTGGTGGCAGACTCCGTCCCCGATGTCGTACATCGTTCCGCCGTACCTGCCTACGAACTCCCTCATCCTGGTGTGGAGGTTCGAGACCGCTTCTAGAGGTGAGGGGACATTGTGGTCTATGACCGCGCAGTAGCGGTCGGGGTCGTTGAAACCACTCCCTTCCATCTTGTCGAAGGCGACGATGGTGAGGGGGGTGGTCCCATCCTGGCTCATGGTGAAGTCCACCGGGGATATCACTATCTGCCCGGCCTTGACCTCTTTCTTAACGTGATTGGAAAGAATCTCTTCTGAAATCGTGCCCATGCTATCACTCCTCGACGTTCTCCTCGAGTGTCTCGAAGATGCCGTCCTTCCAGTCATGGTATATGTAGATAAGCTCGTTCTCGGAGAGCGACCTCTTGAGGGAGATCGAGGTCTTTCTTACGATCTCCAGGATCACCATCGCGCTCTCGTCATCAACGCTTATCCCCCCGCTGCTCAGGACCTGCTTGATAGTGGACCGCCCGGAATGCTTTCCGATGATGATCTTGCGGCACATGCCCACTTCCTCGGGGGAGTAGGGCTCATAGTTGCTCAGGAACTTCAGCACGCCATCCGTATGGATACCCGCCTCATGGGCGAAGCAGTTGTCCCCCACGATGGGTTTCCAGGCAGGGATGGCCCGGCCCGCGGCCCTGGCCACATACTCGGCTATCTCCCTGAAGCGGGGAGTATCTATTCCCGTGTCCATGTTCAGGAGATGCTTGGCCGCCATCACCACCTCCTCCAGGGGAGAGTTGCCCGTCCGCTCCCCTATGCCCAACACGGTGGTGCTCGCGAAGGTGGCCCCCCCTCTGATCCCCGCGATGGCGTTTGCGGTCGCCATCCCGAAATCATTATGGGTGTGCATTTCCACCGGTATCTTCACGTAGTCCACCAGGACCTTGATGGTGTCGAATGCCCTCCTTGGCTCCAGTACACCCAGGGTGTCGCAGTATCTGAGCCTGTCCGCACCCGCTTCCTTGGCGGTCTGGGTGAACTGGATCAGAAACTCCTTGTCGGATCTGCTGGCATCCTCCGCGTTGGCCGAGACGTAGAGACCGTGGTCCTTGGCGTACTCGATAGATTCCACCATGCGCTCCAGCACCCACTCCCGGTTCTTGCGGAGCTTGTGCTCGATGTGGATGTCTGATGATGACATTGAGACGGCTACGGCGTCGAGGTCGCAGTCGATACTATGGGAGATATCCTCGATCGAGGCCCGGTTCCAGCCCAGGAGCGATGTGTTGAGGCCCAATCTGGCTATGCGCTTGATGGCCTTCTTCTCGTCGCCTCCCATGGCCGGTATGCCCACCTCGAGCTGCTGGATCCTGAGCTCGTCAAGGAGCTTCGCGATACGGATCTTCTCCAGGTTGGCAAAGACTATTCCCGCCGCCTGCTCCCCATCCCTCAGCGTGGTATCACATATGTTGAGCGGGTATTCCTTGAATCTATCGTGCCTATCTTCACCCGGCATTTCAATCTCCTTCCTCGTTCCATACCTTTCGAGATGATGATATCGATCCGCCTATAAGACCCTCTGTCAAATACCTTAGTGAGGGCCGCATGATCTGGACTCTGATACCCCACTCAGACATATGTTGAGATTCGCCTTCCACCCTTGAGGACATCTGATGCTCACGGGGATCTACACTATCAATAAGTATGAAGGAATCTCGGCAATAGTATAATTGAATTCTTACAAAAGCGTTTCGATAATGACATCCATGATCGACGGCGACGAACACCAAGATGACGGCCAGTCATCATATAGATAAGGAATATCTCACTCGATTCTGTACCTGAGCAGGGCCGCGAACCCCCCTATCGACTCGAGTTCCCTGCCGGCGTCGTGATGCTCGCTCACTACCACAATCCTGCCCCCCGCGGCCTCAACCGATCTCATGAGCTGGTCAAAATCACTGTGCCTCACCAGCGAGTCAAGGACGAGCAGGGTTTCCACCGCGCCCATCTCCACCGCCCTGCCCACCTCCGCGGTGCCGTACGCCACCGGTCCGTCCACGGAGATCTCATGAAGCACCTGCTCCATCAGCTGGACCTCCATGATCACTCTGGAGTTCTCCAGCACGTCGCCGCCGATACCCCTCTTCATGAGCTCGGTTATACCGGCCATTTCAGACTGCCCGGTGTGGAACAACCTTGCCCTGCTGAACGTCTCGGGGGAGACCTCCTTGCCCTTGGCCATCAGGGTCTCCTTGGCGAACCCCGGGCCAAGCAGGATGACCGGGGTGTCCTCCTCAGTGATCTGGACCACCTTGGACACTATCTCGCCGTAATAATCGCCCTCCTCCCTGCTGGAATACATCTTTCCCGATGAGGGGGCGAGTATGTGGGCCACCTCCTGGAGCCCGAACTGCCTGAGAACGGCCACCGATGCCTCGTCATAGTCCAAGGACACGAAGACGATCCTCGGTCTCCTGGAATCCTCCACCGCTCTCCTCACCCGATCCATCTGGGCGTCTGTCCACCGCTCCTTCACGATGGAGAGAACCTCCCTCTCCTCCAGGTTGAAGGTGTGATGGGACCCCAGGTCCTGCGGGCCCTCCTCGATGACCCCCAGCACCCTGAGGCGGTCTTCGTACTCGTGGAACTCCACCTTCTCCACCCTGAGGCCCAAGCGCATCCGCTTCTTCTCCCCCCTTTCGGAGCGGATCTTATCGGCCTTGCCCTCCTCCCTGCGGTAGGTGACGGCGAAAACCATGTCCCCCGGGGATATGATGTTGTACAGGTGCCAGAGATCGTCCAGGGAGTCAACCTGCACCTTCACCTCTCCCGTTCTGCGGTCCTGGTGGATGACCCTCATGGCCCCTACCAACACCTTCGTTCCCCTTTATCCCTTTCCCCGTGATGATTCACGTGTGCTATCGAACTCCCCCGCACGGGGAATACAGGTGTCCGTCCTCGGACAATTGGGGGACGGGTTGTTCCCCGTCGTCAACAAAGGTTAAGTACCTCGTACCTTTACTCCAATTCTCTGATGGCACAGTGCTTCCTGATCCTAGAGGACGGAACGGTAATGGAGGGTACTGGCTTTGGTTCTTGTAAGACCGCCTACGGAGAGGTGGTCTTCACCACCGGAATGACCGGCTACCAGGAGAGTCTCACCGATCCCTCCTATAGGGACCAGATACTGATAATGTCCTATCCCCTCATCGGCAATTACGGCGTGAATTCCCAGGATTTCGAATCGGACAGGGTACAGGTGAGCGGCTGCGTGGTGAGGGAAAACTGTCCCGCACCCAGTGACATGTATCATGGGAACACCATCCACTCATTCCTATCCGACTTCGACGTCCCGGGAATATCCGAACTCGACACCCGCTCCCTCGTCACCGGGATAAGGGAGCACGGCACCCTGAAGGGTGCGATAGCCTACGACGAGGACCCGGAGGAGGTCCTGGAGAGGCTGCGGAAGATGCCCTACCCCGCGGAGAGAAACCTGGTGGCCGAGGTCTCGACCTCCGAGATCATCAGGTATCCCAAGGAGGGGTCGAAGACCGTTGCCATCGTGGACTGTGGGGTGAAGAGCAACATCATCAGGGAGCTGTGCAAGAAGTTCAGCGTGGTGCAGGTCCCCTACGACACCCCGCCCAGCTTCTTCAGAAACGAGGAGATCGACGGCATCGTGATCTCCAACGGTCCTGGCGACCCATCTCACCCGGAGCTCATGAACTCTGTTGTCAGGACGCTGAAGACGGTGAAAGAGGAATATCCCATGATGGGCATATGCATGGGCAACCAGCTGATGGCCATCGTGTTCGGCGGGAAAACATACAAGATGAAGTTCGGTCACAGGGGGGCGAATCAGCCGGTAAGGTTCAGGGACAGGGTGTTCATAACATCCCAGAACCACGGGTACGCCGTGGACGGCGACTCCCTAGAAGGGAGCGAGATGATACCCGACCAGTTCAACGTGAACGACGGCACGGTCGAGGGGATGCGGCACTCCGAGCTTCCCATATTCACCACCCAATACCATCTCGAGGTCTCTCCAGGTCCGAGGGACACAACGTTCCTTCTGGACGAGTTCAAGGACGTCGTGGAGGGGGGAAGATGAGCTACCGGAAGCTGATGGTGATCGGTTCAGGCCCCATAGTGATAGGGCAGGCGGCGGAGTTCGACTTCTCCGGCTCCCAAGCATGCCAGTCCCTGAGGGAGGATGGCTACGAGATCGTCCTCGTGAACTCCAACCCGGCGACTATCCAGACGGACGTCGAGATGGCCGACGCCGTTTACATAGAGCCCCTCACCGCCGAATCGGTGAGGAGGATACTTGTGAGGGAGAAGGTGGACGGCATCCTTTCGGGTATGGGGGGCCAGACCGCCCTCAACATCTGCTCCGAGCTGGCGGAGAACGGCACCCTGGATGAGTTGGGTGTTAAGCTCCTGGGCACCCAGTCGGAAGCGATAGCCATGTCGGAGGACAGGGAGCTCTTCAGACAGAAGATGATGGAGATAGGCGAGCCCATCCCCAAGAGCGTGACCACAAACTCCGTAAAGGAGGCGAAGAGTGCCGTGAACGATCTGGGGGGCTATCCCGTCCTCGTCAGGCCCGCGTACACCCTCGGCGGCACCGGGGGAGGGGTGGCCTTCGACGAGGAGGAGCTGGAGGTGATCGTCGGCAGGGGACTGATCTACTCCCGCATACATCAGGTCCTGATCGAGGAGTCGGTGCTGGGCTGGAAGGAGTACGAGTACGAGGTGATGCGCGACGGCAAGGACAACTGCATCGTCATCTGCTCAATGGAGAACGTGGACGCGATGGGCATACACACCGGTGATAGCATCGTGATCGCTCCCGCGCAAACGCTGAACGATAAGGATCACCAGCGGCTGAGGTCGGCGGCGATCAAAATCATACGCGCCCTTGGGATCGAAGGAGGCTGTAACATCCAGTTCGCCTTCAACCATCATACTATGGAATACAGGGTCATAGAGGTGAACCCCCGGGTTTCAAGGTCATCCGCTCTGGCCTCGAAGGCCACCGGCTACCCAATAGCCAGGGTGGCGGCGAAGATAGCGGTGGGCAAGACCCTGGACGAGATACCCAACCGCATAACGGGCAAGACCTACGCGGCCTTTGAGCCCGCCCTTGATTACGTCGTGCTTAAGGTCCCGAGATGGCCGTTCGACAAGTTCCGCACCGTGGATAGAAAGATCACCACCCAAATGAAGAGCACGGGGGAGGTGATGGCCATTGGCCGTACCATCGAGGAGACGTTCCTGAAGGCGGTGCGATCACTGGAGATAGACCGCATGGGACTCGAACCAGAGAACTGGACGGAGGAGGAGATGGAGGAGGAACTCTCGAACGCGACGGACCTCCGCCTCTACGTCATCGCCGACGCGCTGAGGAGAGGGATGTCCATCGAGGACGTCGCCGCGAAGACCCAGTGGGACCCGTTCTTCGTGATCAAGATCAAGAACATCGTGGACATGGAGGACATCCTAAGGTCAGGTGTACTTGACCTCCAGACCCTGCGGAGGGCGAAGCGGATGGGATTCTCCGACGAGACCATCGCCTCGATCACCGGTCTGGACGAGCTGGAGGTAAGGGCCAAGCGGAAGGAGATGGGAATCATCCCCACCTACAAGATGGTGGACACCTGTGCCGCCGAGTTCAAGGCGGAGACGCCGTACTTCTACTCCACCTACGAGACCACCTGCGAGTGCAGACCCTCTGACAACCGCAAGGTAGTGATAGTGGGAGGGGGGCCCATACGCATCGGCCAGGGAATAGAGTTCGACTACTGCTGCGTCCACGGGGTCATGGCGCTCCAGGAGGAGGGCGTGGACGCCATAATAATCAACAACAACCCCGAGACCGTCTCCACGGACTACGACATCTCCGACCGCCTATACTTCGAACCCCTCACCCTGGAGGACGTCCTCAATGTCATAGAGAAGGAGAAGGCGGATGGTGTCGTGCTCCAGTTCGGCGGCCAGACGGCGGTCAACCTGGCGATTGACCTGGAGAGGGCGCTCGAAGGAACGGGAATCAAGATACTGGGCACGGCCCCCGCCAACGTGGACGTGGCGGAGGACCGGGAGCTGTTCTCGGCCATGATGGACAAGCTGGGGATCAAACAGCCCGAAGCGGGCACGGGTCATTCGTTCGAGGAGGTCAGGTCAATCGCTGAGCGCATAGGGTACCCGGTGCTGGTGCGCCCATCCTACGTCCTCGGAGGCCGCGCGATGGAGATCGTGTACAACGAGAATGAGCTGGAGACCTACGTGGCGTCGGCGGTCAAGGTGTCCAGGCAACACCCCATCCTGGTGGACAAGTACCTCTCCCATGCCATCGAGATCGACGTGGACGTGGTTGCTGATGAGGAGGACGTGTTGATCGGCGGTATACTGGAGCACATAGAGGAGGCCGGAGTGCATTCCGGTGACGCGACCATGGTCCTTCCGACCCAAACCCTATCTGACAGCATGATCGGGAGGATCGAGGATATAACGATCCAGGTGGCCAAAGCCCTGAGAATAAAGGGCCTTATGAACCTCCAGCTGGCAATCAAGGACGGGGAAGTCTACATGTTGGAGGCCAATCCCAGGGCGAGCAGGACCATCCCCCTGATCTCAAAGGCCGTCGGCATCCCTCTGGCAAAGGTGGCCACCAGGGTGATGCTCGGTGCCACGCTGAAGGAGATAGGTCTTAGTGGCACGATCGACTGTGACCATGTGACCGTGAAAGCGTCCGTATTCCCCTTCCTCAAGCTTCCCGGAGTGGACAGCATCCTGGGACCGGAGATGAAGAGCACGGGCGAGGTGATGGGCATAGACGCCGACTACGACGCGGCGGTGTACAAGGCCATGATCTCGGCCGGCAACAACCTGCCCACGGAAGGGAGCGTGTATATCACGGTGTCGGATGAGGACAAGCCCGACATACTTCCCATCGCCAGGGACCTGACGGACATGGGATTCAGTATCTACGCCACCAAGGGCACCTCCACATTCCTGCGCAATAACGGGCTGGAGACCGCCACGGTCTACATGATCAGAGAGAACATGCCCCCCGACGCCCTGGGGCTGATGAGGGGTGGGAACATCGACCTCATCATCAACACCCCCACCGAGTCCTCCGGATCCCGCAGGGACGGCTACATGATGCGCCGCCTCGCCGTGGAGCTGGAGATTCCGTTCATCACCACGATCCAGGGGGCCAGGGCCACCGTCGGGGCCATCCGGAGGGCCAGGAAGGGGGACATGGAGGTCAAGGATCTTGCCTCCTACCACTGCCGCTAATGTTCCTCTCGGTCCTCGCGGTGAACAGTATCCCCAACATTATCATCGCCCCGCCTATCAGCACGTACTCCGATGGTATCTCATCCAGTAGCAACGCCGCCAGCAGGATGGCCCCTACCGGCTCCCCCAGGTAGGAGACCGAGATAACCGAGGCGGTGAGGTACCTTAGGGAGAAGTTGAATAGGAGATGCCCGAAAATCGTCGAGATCACGGCGAGACCCAGGAATATGAGGAGCTCGGAGGCGGGCATGGGCCACATGACCTGACCGGTGATAACGGCGGCGGCCAGCAGAACGCCGGCGCACGAGGTGAACACCACAAAGACGTATGTGATGAGGGAGACGCGCTGCCTCAGCACCCTGCCCAGCAGCAGGTAGGCGGAGAAGAACACTCCGCTGATCAGAGCTATCATGTCGCCGTCTATGTTCCCCCCTCTGTAATCTCCGAGGGTGATGAACAGAAGACCAAACATGCCCACCGCTATACCCACCCCAATGGCCTTTGAGGATTCTTTCAGAACCAGGACGGAGACTAGACCGACGATCACTGGATGGCATGTGGTCAGGAGTATAGCGCTGGCGACGGTGGTCATCTTGACCGCGGATATGTAGGTGTAGAAATGAACGGCCAGTATGGCCCCGATCAGTATCAGGACGCACAGGTCCCTCCTGGTCATTTCGGTCAGTTCCCGCCTGGAGGAGTGGAGGGCGAATGGGAGCAGTATCAAGGAAACAAGCAGCATCCTGTATGCCGCTATGACCAGTGGTGGAGAGTCACTCCACCGGATGAAGATAGAGGCGAACGATACGCCAATGATGGCCACCGCGATCCCCGCATAGGGAAGATCACTGGTCGTACCGCTCCGTTTGGGGGGCAAGGTGATCCCGGCTAGTGTATGATTATACTCTTCACTCCCCTGCAGTTCTTGATCTGGGGGAACAACTCCATTGGCACCTGGCTCTCGGTGATGACGTAGAGCCGGGGGGACTCGCTCATCTCCGGGTCGTCCACGAGGGCCTGTCTAATGCTTATCCCCGCGTCGGCCATCACGCCCGCCACGTCCGCGAGGATGCCCGGCGTTCCCGGATCATCGGGTATGATCTCGATCGAGCTACCGCCCAGCGTGGAGGCCACCTCCGAGAAGAGAGGCGTGGAGCGCAGCCCAAAGAACAGCTCGTGGAGCGGTGGAACGGATTCGATGGTCTGCAGGGTGGCCTTCACCACCCTCCGATCCACCTCGGCCGCCCTGCTCAGGGCCGTATCACTGAGTTCGATGTTCCCGCACCAGGCCCTCCCGTTATCGACCCTCAGGCCGTGACCTAACAGTAATCTAGCCACCTTTTTCTGGGAGGGAAATCGATTGAAATGATCCTCAAAGCGGTCCATGATCATCCTATCTATCTCATGGAATAAATGATTTCCCGAATATGAGCATCAATATACAGTCCGGTACTATCGTGAACTATATGGAACTCACCCGGATCATCGGAATCGGGCCTTCGGTTCGTGATCACGCGGCTGATGATGGACTGGTAAAGCGCATCCACGGAGATCGCATTCGTGGAAAAGGATTATATACGTGCTAGACATTGACACGCACACCTAAGAGGTGATTACGTGCTCGGAAAAAGCGTGCGAATGGAACGCATAATGGACCGGAACTCCGGTAACGCAGTGATCGTCCCCCTGGACCACGGCATGTCCATGGGGCCGGTAAAGGGCATAATAGACATCAAAAGCACGATCGACGCCGTCTCCGAGGGGGGAGCGACAGCGGTTGTGGAGCACAAGGGCGTCGTCCCATATGGTCACCGCACTTTCGGGAAGGACATCGGGCTGATAGTCCACCTGTCCGCCAGCACCTCGATGGCCCCGGATCCCAACGCCAAGGTGATCGTCACCACGGTGGAGGAGGTCATCAAGATGGGGGCGGATGCGGTATCCATGCACGTGAACGTCGGCTCAGAGACCGACGGCCAGATGATGGCGGACATGGGTGTCATCTCCAGGAAGTGCAACGAGTGGGGCATGCCTCTCCTGGTGATGATCTATCCCAGGGGACCGAACGTCAAGGACCCATACGATGTGGACCTGGTGAAGCACTGCGCCCGCGTGGCCGCTGAGGTGGGGGCGGACCTCGTGAAGACCAACTACACGGGTGATGTCGACACCTTCAAGGAAGTGGTGCGGGGGGCTTTGGCCCCGGTGGTGATCGCCGGCGGGCCGAAGATGGACTCCGATGAAAGGCTGCTCCAGATGGTGAAGGACTCGCTGGAGGCTGGTGGCAAGGGAGTGTCGATAGGAAGAAACATCTTCCAGCACAGCAATATCACTGGGATCACCAAGGCCATCTCCAGCATCGTGATAAAGGGAGCAGAGGTGGAAGAGGCGATCAGGTTCATCAAGTGATACAGATGTCAAGAGACGCGAAGGGGAGGCTGCTCATGGTCAGGGCGGATCTCCCAGATGATTATGAGTCGAGGAAAGGCATGGTCTCCTCCGCCCTGGAGAGCGGGTTCGTGGATATCCTGATCAGGGAGGAGGACGAGGAGCTCACCCGCCTGGGCAGGTACGACGCATTCGTTGTGAGCGGGGATGAGGTCACCCTGGACGGGGACCCCTTCGCCCGCATCATCGAGATCCGCTCCAACGAGGATCTGGAGAGGGCCTCCGACATGAAGGGGAAGGTGCCCAACCTGATCATTAGCGCCAAGGACTGGAAGGTCATACCCCTGGAGAATCTCATCGCGGGGTTCCAGGACTCGGACACCAGGCTGTTGGCGGTCGCCAGCTCCAAGGAAGAGGCCGATCTTTTCCTGGAGACCCTGGAGGTGGGGGTCGACGGTATCGTTCTGGACACCGGTCCCTCGGATCTCAAGGACCTTTCCCCCGGAGGGGTGAAGACCGCCGACCTGGACCTTACCCAGGCCAGAATCACCCGCATCAGACCCCTTCCTATGGGGGACAGGGTTTGCGTGGATACATGCTCCCTCCTCCAGGTCGGGGAGGGGATGCTGGTCGGATCGCAGTCATCCTGCCTGTTCCTGGTCGCCTCTGAGAGCGTGGAGAGCGAGTATGTGGCGGCCAGGCCGTTCAGGGTGAACGCCGGGGCCGTCCACGCCTACATTCTCACCCCCGGGGGAAAGACACGGTACCTGAGCGAGATCGGCAGCGGGGACGAGGTGCTGGCGGTTTCACCCGACGGCTCCTCCAAGTCCGTTGTCGTGGGCAGATCCAAGGTGGAGAAGAGACCGCTGCTCCTGCTGGAAGCCGAGGTATCCGGCTCCAAATACTCCATCATCGTCCAGAACGCTGAGACCATAAGGTTGTCCACCTCCTCGGGACCGGTGTCGATATCCGACCTTGAGGTGGGACAGGAGGTCCTGGTCAGGCTGGAAGAGGGGGGAAGGCACTTCGGACAGGCCATCAAGGAGACCATCACGGAGACATGATCTGCGCTTCCGTCGTGGAGAGTGACCTCCAGCGGACACTGGAGATCTCCATGGACGCGGTGAGTAAGGGTGCCCATATGGTGGAGATCAGGTTCGATCTCATGAAGTCCATACCATCGGACCTCTCCCCCTTCGCCAGCGTGGGGGTGCCGATGATCGCCACCCTCAGGAGCGAGAGGCAGGGCGGCGGGTTCAAGAGAGGCCCGGAGGAGCAGGGGCTGTTCCTGGAGGAGGCTTCCCGACACTTCGACATGGTGGACGTGGAGCTCGGGATTGACCCCGTGCCCGATACCGGGGAAGCGAGGATCATCTCATCCCATCACAGCTTCGGGGGAGGCAGCACTTGCTCCCAGATCCTGGGGATCATGGACCGTGCCTCCCGTAGTGGGGACGTGTCCAAGGGCGCCTTCATGATCAACTCCGTGACCGACCTCCACGAGTTGGTGAAGGCGTCCCGTGTCCTGAGGCAGAGGGAAGGAGAACATATCCTGATAGGCATGGGAGAGCTGGGAACAATCACCCGCATCAGGTCCGAACGTCTGGGTAATGCATTCACCTTCGCCTCCATGGGGAGAGGGAGGGAGACCGCCCCAGGTCAACTGGACCTTAAGGAGCTGAAATGGCTATCGGAAGGCGTGGTCACCGGTATCACTGGCTTCCCCCTATCCCACTCCATGTCCCCCCCAATGCACCGGGCGGCGTTCGAACACCTGGGGGTAAAGGGAACCTACCTCAGATTCCCGACCGCCCCCGGGGAGCTGCCCAAACTCATGGACATGATAGGGGACCTGGACATCAGGGGAATGAACGTCACAATACCCCATAAGGAGGAGGTGATCCCCCTACTCGACCATGTCGATCCGGTGGCCGGAAGGATGGGGGCGGTGAACACCATAGTGAATGAGAATGGAAGGCTGAGGGGCATGAACACCGACATCGACGGCGTGGCCGGAACATTCTCCGCCGCCAGCGTCTCGCCATCAGGAAAGAGGGCGCTGGTCCTGGGGGCGGGGGGGGCCGCGAGGGCCTGCTGCTCGTTCCTGGTGGATGGGGGAGCGAGGATACATGTTATCAACAGGTCCAGGGAGAGGGCGCTGGGCCTCAGAAAGGATTTCCCTGAGGTGGAGATCGTCAACAGGGACGAGGCTCTGACAATTGATCCTGAGGTGATCGTGAACTGCACCCCCCTGGGCATGAAGGGGTTCCCAGATTCACTGCCAATCGATCCCGAGATCTTCAGGGAGGGGCAGTTCGTGATGGACACCGTATACAACCCTCCCGTCACCAGGCTGA